>DATITY010000475.1:0-11319 GCA_035467235.1 Draconibacterium sp.
CATTTTTTTATCCCGATTTTGTCCCAATTTAATTGGAAATTCAATTTTAATTAACTGCGTGGCTTCGCCTATCCCCATAACTCGTTGTAATCTTTTATTTTATTGCTTTTCATTCACAATGCTTTGTACGGCGGTTTCAAACCGCTTGCCATCAACAGTAATTAGTATTTAAACTAGAACTTCACCGCTATTTTCTGGTTTGTTTCTTTAAGCTGAAAACTAACATCAAATTGTACTTATGCATGTGCAATTTTCTTTTAATTGATTAATTGAAAAAGTCTACCCCTTTTTTAGTGGATTTCGAAGTGCAAAAAAGTGCAATTCAACAAATTAACATACAGTTAGTTATGCCAGTTAGCGAGACCTATTTTTCGTTTTTAAAACCTGGTCTCGATTCTAACACCCTTTATATCGGGAGATATCGTGGATTTTGTTGTGTGCTAAAAACAAAAAAGCCTGAAAATCAAGGCTTTCAAGCTTTTTTATTTATTTTGAGATATGTTTCTGCTCTCCAGGTAGGACTTGAACCTACGACCTACGGATTAACAGTCCTCCGCTCTAACCAACTGAGCTACTAGAGAATTTATTTTTTCTTTGAACGCTTGCCTTTGTGAAAAGCGTTGCAAAAATAACAGCTTTTCACAAAAGAAAAAACTTTTTCAAAAAAATCTTTAAAATACATGCAAAGCTTAACTAATTCTCCATTACTGTGAGAAACTTACCTGCAAAAGGAAAACCAAAATGAATTTGCAATTCTGCAAAATCCGTAAAATTATTACCTTTATCCTCAGATAAAACAAATATTTAAAAGCATCCAAATTGAAAACCATAATTTACTTCCTTCTAAATTTTCTTCTCCTTGAGGCAATTGTTGTAAATAGTTTTGCACAGACTTTTACTGTTGAGATGCAAATTAAAAATCAACCGAATAATACAATCATTTTTGGTTCGGTTAAAGGTGATGATTTTACTGCCATCGACAGTGCATCGATTAAACAAACAGTTGGCAAAGTAAAATTTACTTTCCCCGAAAATGCACACCCTGGAGTTTACAGGATAGTTTTTGGAAAAACTGCTGCGGCCAGAATAATGAACGAACCTCCGCAGCAACTTGATTTTATTTTCGATAACGAAAACCTTGTTTTTGATACCGATTTTAAATCCCCGGCAGAAAATCTGAAAGTAATTCAATCGAAAGAAAATACGGCGTGGTTTGGATTTCTTGCAAAAGATAAAATTGTGAGCCAAAATATTGAAATTCTGGGAAAACAGATTGACATGTACTGGCAGAAAGGTGATACAGCCAAAGTGATTGAAATGGCCAACGAATTCAACCAGCTACAGATGGAAAGAGATTTATTTGTTGTACAATCATCGCAGGAAAACAAGGGCCTTTTTGCATCGCAAATGATAAAAAATCAGCGCCAGCCGTTACTTGACGGTTATCTAACCCCTGCTGAGCGAAAACAATCTTTCAAAAAAGAATTCTTTAAAACTTTGGATTTTACCAATCCAGCCTTAATTAATACGTCGGTTTATACCGATAATATTTTTAAGTACCTGGTAAGTTACAATCAACCCGATTTTACGCAGAAACAGCGGGAAGCGGAATACATAAAAGCACTGGATATTATTGTGCCCAACATCAAACAAAACGAACAGGTTTACCAATTTTTAATGGGTTACCTGGTGCATGGTTTTGAGGTTCTGCAAATGAAAAATGTAATCAGTACTATTTCGAAAAAGTACAATTACCCGAAGTAATATTTTCCTTTTTAATTTGATTTTAAATCTCTAAGTTGTCCCGGCAATTCATCGGCTTCGTATGCCTGATTCCGGTATTGAGGTTCAAACCCTGCATCGCGGATTGCCTGCTGAATTCCCAAAGCATTCATTTTATATTTGGCACCAGCTGCCGAAACTACATTTTCTTCCATCATAATCGAGCCGAAATCATTTGCCCCACCATGTAAACACAGTTGTCCGGTGGCAGCACCCACCGTTAACCAGGAAGCCTGAAGGTTTTTAAAATTATTCAGCATGATTCTGCTAATTGCAACCAGCCGCAAATAGTCGTTGACAGTTGAAGTATTCCTGATTCCCTGTTGTTGCAAAACCGTTCCTTCGTCCATAAACGGCCAGGGAACAAAAGTCACAAAACCATAATTTCCATTGGGTTTTTCGCTCTGAATCTGACGAAGTTGAATTAAATGCTCCAGCCGTTCTTTTTTAGTTTCGATGTGACCAAACATCATAGTTGCCGAAGTTACCAGATTCATTTTGTGGGCCTCACGCATTACATCAAGCCAATCCCGGGCAGAGCATTTCCCCGGAGAAATGGTTTTCCGAACACGGTCTGAAAGAATTTCAGCTCCGGCACCTGGCAGGCTGTCCATCCCCGACTCTACCAGAATTTCCAAAACCTGGCGAAAACTTTTGCGTGCCTTTTTTGCCAGAAAAACCACCTCAGGAGGTCCCAAAGTATGCAGTTTTAAATCGGGATAACGGTTTTTTAGTTCCGAAAACAGGTTAGTATAAAAATCAATTCCCAGTTTTGGATGCATGCCACCCTGCAATAACACCTGCCGGCCGCCAACAGCGTACAATTCGTCAATCTTTTCGCTGTACTCATCAATGGTCGTAATGTATTGAACCTCTTCGTTTATTTTGCAATGAAAATTACAAAACTGACATCCCGACACACAAACGTTGGTGATATTCACATTCCGGTCGATTATCCAGCCCACTTTATTTCCGGGAACGTGTTTTTGCCGGCATTCATTTGCAACCAGCATCAGTTCGTTTGTCGAAATGTTTTCATAAATAAACATCCCCTCTTCCAAAGTAACCGGTTCAAGCCCAATTGCTTTGTTTAAAATTATTTCCGCCCTCATATTTCCGTTTATTAGCCGATTGGTTTCCAAACAACTTTAATGTTATTTTAGCCAAAAATTATAGCGATGATTCCAAAAATTTCAAAAATAGCAGAATTAAAAGAAAATACTTCAACTGCGATAATATTTGACAGTTTCGATCAGTATCCGTTTCCCGAATTTACAGATGAAGAAAAAAGTTATGTGACCGCTAAACTGGAAAAGAACAACGATTGTGTTGTAAACAAATATCCAGACCTGTTTTTCTGTTACAAATCGAAAGTTGAAAAGGAAAATTACCTTGAACTGGAAGCTGCACGAAAAGCAGGTTCAAATTTATATGATGTGCTGAAAGAAGATAAAATTGAAACAGTTCAAATTGCAGATTTCAGCAAATCGGAACTGGCGCCGGCATTTATCGAGGGCTTGCTTCTAACAGGTTATTCGTTTGATAAATACAAAAAGGAAAAGGAGGATTATTCACTGAAAAGTGTTGACATTGTCAAAAGTAACATTGCAGAATCACAGATTGAAGAAATATTGCATGTTACACAAGCTGTTTTTTATGCCCGAAATCTGGTAAACGAACCGCTCTCGTTTTTAACGGCAAATCAGTTTTCTAGAGAAATTGTAAAAATGGGCGAAGAAGCTGGTTTTTCCGTTGAGGTTTTCCACAAGCAAAAAATTGAAGCATTAAAAATGGGAGGTTTGCTGGCGGTTAACAAAGGAAGCATCGATCCGCCAACATTTAACATTTTGGAGTGGAATCCAGAAAATGCCAAAAATAAAAAACCAATAGTTTTGGTCGGGAAAGGAGTTGTGTTCGATACAGGCGGATTGAGTTTAAAACCAACGCCAAAATCGATGGATTATATGAAAAGCGACATGGCCGGAGCAGCTGTTGTAGCTGCTGCAATTTACGCACTGGCAAAAAGTAAAATCGCAATTCACGTCATCGGACTTATTCCGGCAACCGACAATCGCCCGGATGGAAATGCTTATGTTCCGGGCGATGTGATTACGATGTTCGATGGTACCACCGTTGAAATTAAAAACACCGATGCTGAAGGTCGTCTAATTTTGGCCGATGCCCTGAGTTACGCCAAAAAATATTCGCCCGAACTGGTTATTGATATCGCAACATTAACGGGAGCTGCCGATATTGTGGCTGGCAAACATGCTTCGGTTGTTATGGGAAATACAAAAGACAACATACTGAAATTAAAGGAATCCGGCAACGAAACTTATGAACGGTTAATAGAGGTTCCGCTTTGGGAAGAGTATGCTTTGCCGCTAAAATCGACCATTGCCGATTTAAACAACCTCGGTATCAGGGAAGCACAATCTACCATTGCCGGAAAATTCCTTGAACATTTCACTGATTACAACTGGATTCATCTCGATACTGCCGGAACACCATTTCTCGATGAAAAAGACATTTACAGACCCGTTGGAGGTACAGGTTTTGGAACCAGGCTGCTTTTTAACTTTTTGAAAAAATTCAATTAAAAAAAATTAACTTTGCCCATCTTTAAAAGAGATATTCAAATCTGTGAAACTGAACAAAAATGGGAAATCAAGATACAATTAGAGTAGGAATAACACACGGCGACATAAACGGGATTGGTTACGAAGTAATTATTAAAACACTCATCGAACCGCACATGACAGAAATGTGTACTCCCATTATTTACGGTTCGCCAAAAGTTGCTGCCTACCACAGAAAAGCGTTAAACATAGACAATTTAAGTTTCAATCATGTTCGCAATGCCAACGAAGCTCATCCCAAAAGGATAAATATTATTAACTGTATTGACGATAACGTGCGTGTTGAACTTGGAAAATCGACCCGCGAAGCCGGAGAATCATCATTCAATGCACTTGATGCGGCTTGTATCGATTTGGAGCATGGTTTAATAGATGTGCTGGTAACTGCACCAATCAATAAAGACAATATTCAAAGCGAACATTTCAGTTTTCCGGGGCACACAGAATTTTTGGCTCAACGTTTCAAAACCGATAATTATGTGATGCTGATGGTTAGCGAAACCATGAAAATGGGTGTGGTTACTACGCATATGCCACTTTCGGAAGTATCGAAAAACATAACAAAAGAGGCTGTTCTTTCAAAATTAAGAATAATTGCCAAATCGTTACGTCAGGATTTTTCAATTCCAAAACCTCGTATTGCAGTTTTTGGATTGAATCCACACGCCGGAGATAACGGTTTGCTGGGAAATGAAGAAAATGATATCATTCTTCCCGCAATTCTTCAGGCTAAAAAAGAAGGAATAATTGCACTTGGTCCCTACCCTGCCGATGGATTTTTTGGGTCGGAAGATTACCGTAAATTCGATGCTATTCTTGCCATGTATCACGATCAGGGAATGATTCCTTTCAAGCTTGCTTCGTTCGAACGTGGCGTAAATTATACTGCAGGTTTGCCAATAATCAGAACTTCGCCCGCACACGGCACTGCATACTCACTGGCGGGCGAAGACAAAGCATCGCCCGAATCGTTCAGGCAAGCCATGTTTCTGGCAGTTGACATATTTAAAAACCGTAAAATTTATACTGAAATAAGCAAGAATCCACTTAAAACTTATAATATCAATCCAAATCAAGTCGATGAAAGTGTGAATCTTGAAGAGGAGGACGATCATTTATAATTAATCTGAAACAGAAATGTACGAGTTTATCCGGGGAATAATTGTTGAACGTAATCCGGCACACATTGTAATTGAAGCCGGTGGTGTTGGCTATTTCATCAATATTTCATTAAATACCTATAGTAAATTTAACCAGAAGAAAGAAGGATTACTTTATCTGCACCAGGTAATTCGCGATGATGCGCACGTTTTTTACGGTTTTGCCGAAAAAAGCGAACGCGACCTGTTTCGTAATCTGATTTCGGTTAACGGAGTAGGTTCAAATACTGCAATTATGATGCTTTCTTCATTAAATCCTGATGAAATTGCTGTTGCAGTTACAACCGAAAATGTTGCGGTTTTAAAAGCAGTAAAAGGAATCGGTATTAAAACCGCTCAACGCATCATTATCGATTTAAAAGATAAACTCGGAAAATTGTATGAAACCGACCAAATTTTCCATTCACCAAACAATACAATTCTAAATGAATCGTTATCAGCATTAGTCATGCTCGGATTCGTTAAAAGAGATGCAGAAAAAGTAGTTACAAAAATACTTCAGGAGCAACCGCAAACGACCGTAGAAGGTGTGATTAAACTTGCGTTAAAAAGGTTATAAACGGGAATGGAACTAGGCCGAAGTCTACATAAAATATACTTCTTACCATTACTTACATTTTTACTGACCCTTGCTGAACCGGGCAAAGCTGTAAATAATGTGGAAAATTCTTTCGTTACTTATGCTCAGGTTCAGGATACGGTTGAAATGGATACCACCGGACCACTTCCATATCCGTTTAAAGACCAACCTGCTTTTGGTTACGAAAAAGCTGATTCAATCAAACTTTTTCTGAATAAACCCAGCAATATAAAATACGAAGTTGAATACGATCCCATTACCGGGCAATATGTTATTTACGAAAAAGTAGGTACGTTGAATTACCGGCTTCCGCAAACCATGTCGCTTGACGATTACATTGACTACGATTTTGAGAAATCGATAAAAAGTTACTGGAGAGAGCGATCGCAGATTCAGGCCGAAGATCAGAAAAGATCGCTTATTCCGGAACTAACTATTGGAGGAGAAGCATTTAACCGGATTTTTGGTGGGAATACAGTAAATATTGTACCACAGGGTTATGTTGAAGTAAGTTTTGGTTACCAGATGAATACAACTGAAAACCCCGCTATACCTGAACGTTTGCGCAAAGTACCTACATTCGATTTCGACGAAAAAATACAAATGAATGTTACGGGGCAGATTGGCACCAAAATGAATATGCGGGTGAACTAC
The DNA here is from genome assembly GCA_035467235.1 of Draconibacterium sp. Lineage (GTDB taxonomy): Bacteria > Bacteroidota > Bacteroidia > Bacteroidales > Prolixibacteraceae > Draconibacterium. The sequence goes on from DATITY010000475.1 coordinate 6,816, forward strand.
AACACCGAAGCTTCTTTCGATTACGAGAATAAAATGAACCTCGAATACACAGGGGAAGAAGACGAAATAATAAAAAGAATTGAAGCAGGAAATGTTTCACTGCCATTGAATGGATCTTTAATTACAGGAGCATCGAACCTGTTTGGTATAAAAGGCGAAATGCAATTTGGTAAACTTACTTTAACCACCATCTTTTCGCAACAAAAAGGTGAATCACAAATGGTGGAAACCGAAGGAGGAGCGCAGATAACCAATTTCGAAATTTCTGCGGAAAACTACGATGCCAACCGCCACTTCTTCTTATCACACTATTTTCGCAACAATTACGATAATTGGCTCCGAAACACCGCTGTACCGCTTACTCCAATTAGCATCAACAAAATTGAAATTTGGGTAACGAACAAATCAAGTAATTTTACCGAGGCACGAAACATTCTTGCATTACAGGATTTGGGTGAACACGAACCAGCGATTTATAACCAGATTCCGCAATTTCAGGAAACAACCGGGTTACCTTATCCCCAAAATTTATATCCGCTGAACGATGCAAACGGTTTGTATTACGAAATGGCGAATACGTACAGCGATGTTCGCTATGTGCAAAATATTACCGCGGTAATGGCACAATTCGGAAACGAATTTATTGGCGGCCGCGATTTCGAGAAGATTGAACAGGCGCGAAAACTGAGTCCATCGGAATATACAGTAAATGAAAGATTAGGATATATTTCACTCAACTCGGCACTAAATACCGACGAAATACTGGCAGTTGCATTCAACTATACTTCAAACGGGGTAACTTACCAGGTGGGGGAGTTTTCAACCGATGGAGTTCCTGCACCGCAAACATTGCTGCTTAAACTTTTAAAAGGCACCAACCTTTCACCACAGCTTCCAACCTGGAAACTAATGATGAAAAATATTTATAACCTGAATGCCTATCAGTTAACCGCCGACGAATTCAGATTAAACGTGGTCTATCAAAACGATTCTACCGGAACAAACATAAATTATATTCCTGAAGGAAGAATCAACGGACATATTCTTCTCGAGGTGATGAATCTCGACAAACTCAACAAACAGCTCGATCCATACAAAGACGGTGTTTTCGATTATATTGAAGGTATTACCGTGCAATCTAACAATGGCAGAATCATCTTCCCTGTACTCGAACCTTTTGGAAAACATCTGGCCGATTCACTTCAGGATCCTGTGCTTATTGAAAAATATACATTTCAATCGTTATACGATTCAACCAAAACTTATGCTGAACAGGATGCCGAGCATAATAAATTCAGACTTACAGGAAGTTACAAAGGAGCCTCCAGTTCGGAAATAATGCTGAATACACTTAACCTGACCCAGGGTTCGGTGAAAGTAACTGCTGCCGGACGTGAACTGGTTGAAAATGTAGATTACCAGGTTGATTACACGCTTGGACGGGTAAAAGTGATTAACCAGGCATTGCTCGAAGCCGGAACTCCGATTCAGGTTTCAACCGAAAGCGAAGACATGTTTTCAATGCAGCGAAAAACATTGATGGGCGCTTACGCAAATTATGCGTTCTCCGACAATTTTAACATTGGCGGTACAGCTTTGTATGCCTACGAAAGACCGTTGACAGAAAAAGTAAATTATGGCAGCGACCCTATTTCAAACTTAATGATTGGAATGGATGCCCGCTATTCTACCGAAAGCAAGTTTCTTACAAAGGCAGTCGATGCGCTTCCGTTTTACACCACAAACGCACCTTCTTCCATCAACCTTGAAGCTGAAATTGCTCAGTTAATCCCGGGACTTTCAAAACAAATCAGTGAAGCCGGTACTGTTTATGTTGACGATTTTGAAGGCACAAAAACTTCCATTTCGCTTAAAGCAAGGCAAGCCTGGGTATTGGCCAGTACACCTCAGTTCCAGAACGATCTTTTCCCTGAAGGAAGTTTAACCAATCAGCTGGATTATGGCATGAACCGCGCAAACCTGGCGTGGTACACAATCGATCCTTTGTTTTTAAGGAATAACAGCCTGACACCCGATTATATCAAAAATGACAAAGACATGCAATCGAATCATTTCATGCGCGAAGTTTTTGAAAAGGAAATATTCCCGGCAAAAGAATCACCGGTTGGCCAGCCAACCAACATTCCGGTTCTTGATCTTGCTTTTTATCCAAAAGAACGTGGACAGTACAACTTTGATGCAGGTACCAGCTCGCTGGCTGCCGGGATAAACCCCGACGGAACATTAAAAGCACCTGAAACACGCTGGGGAGGTATGATGCGAAAAATTGAAACCAGCGATTTTGAAAATTCAAATATCGAACACATCGAATTCTGGTTGATGGATCCGTTCGTTTACGATACTTTAGGTTTGCACAATGGTGGCGATTTGTATTTTAATCTTGGAGATATTTCTGAAGATGTTTTAAAAGATTCGCGCAAATCATTTGAAAACGGGCTACCGGTTGATGGTTCTCAAACCGACCTTGACACAACGGTTTGGGGAAGAGTTTCAAAACTACAATCACTGGTAAATGCTTTCGACAACGATCCAAATTCAAGAGTATATCAGGACCTTGGATTCGATGGAATGAATGATACAGATGAGCAAAAACATTTCGACCAGTACTTAAAGGAACTCAACTCAAAATTAAACCAGCAGGTTATTAACCAGTTTTCTAACGACCCGGCAGCAGATAACTACCATTACTACCGTGGGTCGGATTACGATGAACAACAACTGGACATTTTGGAGCGATATAAAAAATACAACGGTCCCGACAAAAACTCGCCAACCACCGAGATGTCGCCCGAAAGTTATCCTACTTCGGCATCAACCATTCCCGATGTTGAGGATATAAACAGCGATAATACGCTAAATGAATACGAACGCTATTATCAGTATAAAATCAGCATCCGCAAAAGCGATATGGTTCAGGGGCAAAATTATATTAACGATATCAAGGAAAGTCGTGTACAGTTGAAAAACGGGGAAATTGCCGATATTAAATGGTACCAGTTTAAAGTGCCGATTCGCGAACCCGATCAAGTAATTGGTAATATCAACGATTTTAAATCAATCCGATTTTTGAGAATGTTTATGCGCGGATTTCAGGATTCCACAATTTTACGTTTTGCCGAACTCGATTTGGTTAGGGCCGACTGGAGAAATTATTCCCGTCACATTGGCGATGAAGATGCCATTTCTGTTGATGCCAATTTTAACGTTTCGGCAGTAAGTATTGAGGAAAACGGGAGCCGCGAGCCAGTGAACTACATTTTGCCCCCTGGAATTTCGCGGACCATTGACCCCGCCAATCCGCAGCTCCAGCAGCTAAACGAACAATCGATGGTTTTAAAAGTGACCGGTCTTGAACCCGGTGACGCACGTGCTTCATATAAAACCATTTACATGGATTTCAGAAGATATCAGCAATTAAAACTCGAAGTTCATGCCGAACAAATTGAAGAATATCCGTTAAAAGACGATGAACTGTACTTTTTTGTCAGGTTGGGTTCCGATTACAATTATAATTACTACGAATACGAATTACCACTGAAGCTAACTCCATACGGACGATATAACGGTGATATTGAAAGCGACCGCTATATTGTGTGGCCTGATGAAAACCGGATTGACGTGCCTCTGGAATTATTTACTGATGTTAAACTAGCACGTGATGATGAAATGCGCAAGGCGGGATCAACCGTTTCAATTCAGGATGTTTACCCGATGCAACACAAAGGTTGGAATAAAGGCAAAAACACTGTAAGTATAAAAGGCAGTCCTAATCTTGGTAATGTTCAGGTTATGATGATGGGTATCAGAAACAGGAAAGGACAAATCAACACCGGGCCAAAAGCTGTTGAAGTTTGGGTAAACGAATTGCGTTTATCCGACACCGACGAGAAAGGAGGTTGGGCTGCAAATGCGCGTCTGTCAACCCGAATTGCCGATTTGGGAAGTGTTACTTTTGCCGGACGCACCAGCTCTGAGGGTTACGGAAGTATAAACGAAAATAAAAACAGCAGGCAACTCAACGATATTCATGAATTCGATATAGCTGCATCACTCGACCTGGGACGATTCTTCCCCGAAAAACTTGGAGTAAGACTTCCGTTTTACTACGGCTATTCACGAAGCGCACAAAATCCAAAATACGACCCATTAAAACCAGACATCGAACTTTCCAAATCATTGGAGCACGCAGGAAGTCAACAGGAAAAAGATTCAATTAAATTTATTTCGCAGGATTTGATTACCCGTAAAAGCCTCAACTTCACCAACGTGAAGGTTGAACCACAGACCCAGAAAGAAAAAACTCATTTATGGGATCCCGAAAACTTTGCAGTTACATACTCATACAACGAAACCGCGAGAAGAGATATTAATACCGAAATAAATGGTGACAAATCGCATCGTGCAATGTTTTCATACAATTTCAGCAGCCGTCCTAAACTGATTCAACCGTTTAGCAAAGTACCGGCGATGCAGAAAGGACCAT
>DATITY010000476.1:0-8451 GCA_035467235.1 Draconibacterium sp.
TCATAATAACCGGCATGCAACCGACACTGGCCGGGTAATTTCGAAAGATTGTAATTTGTGCCATAACATAAAAGCACAGGGAACTGCCGATAATATGGAATATGCAAATGCCGATTCAATGCTTGAATTTATGCACCCAGTGGATATTGATGATGCCTGGCAGACCGAACTTTGCTCATCGTGTCATTCTGCTTTATACTGATTTTAAATAGCAGTGATTTGGGAATAGTTTATTGCTGATTAAAATAAAAAAATGCATATTTAACGGAAGAAATAATAATTGGAACAGTTTGTGTAAACAGAATTAAAACAAAAAATTAATTTATAAATCTTAAAACAAAAATCATGAAGTACTTAAAATTAATGTTGGCTATAGGATTTGCCTTCGCAATCAGTTTATCTTCTTACGCACAGGGCGCCAAATACATTGGTGCAAACGGCTGTAAAATGTGTCATAACAAACCGGAAAAAGGTGCACAACACGCCCAGTGGTTGAAAACAACCCATTCTCAGGCATATGCAAAACTTGACGATGCCGGAAAGAAAAATGCTGAGTGTTTAAAATGCCACTCTACTGCAGGTAGCGTTGATAAAAGTTTGCTTGCAACTATTAAGGTTGAAGAAGGCGTTTCATGCGAATCTTGCCATGGACCAGGCAGCATGTACAAAACCGCAGCTATTATGAAAAACAAGGAACAGGCACTTGCAAAAGGAATGGTTGAACCTACAGAAGCAACCTGTAAAAACTGTCACGCTGGTAAAAAACCTGAAGGCCATCCGGATGCAAAAAAACCATGGAATTTTGCCGAATTCAGCAAAGTAATTGCTCATCCAGATCCTACATTGAAAAAATAAAATAGTTTAATTTTTTTAAGAAAATTCCTTTGTTTTATTCATTTAAAGCAAAGGAGTTTTTTTATGTGTTCTTTTTTCCGGTTCAATTGCTTTCTTTGCCAAATAATTTATACAAAATCACATCAATGAAAAAAATAAGTTCGTTTCTATTCTCCATGTTATTCACAGGGATACTGGTTGTAATATTCGCCATTTCAATTGGTTATGCCACTTTTATTGAAAACGATTATGGCACAATTACGGCTAAAATCCTGATTTATAATTCACTTTGGTTCGAGATTTTATTATTGGTAATGTGCATTAATCTTATCGGAAGTATTTTTGCCAATAAATTAATTGCGCAAAAACGTTGGCCGGGAATCCTTCTACACTTTTCGTTTGTAATAATTTTTACAGGCGCTGCAATCACCCGCTATTACGGTTACGAAGGAACAATGCACATTCGCGAAGGAGAATCATCGAAGACAATTCTATCGGAACCAACTTTTATTCAAATTAAAGCAAAAAAGGGAGATCAAACCGTAATAAAAGAAAAGCATGTTATGTTTTCGCCCTACACCGCAAACCGGTTTTCAGAAAAACTGGAGGTTGCGGGACAGCAGATTCATATTAAAAATGCAGGATTTATGCCCTCGGCTGAAGAAATTTTAGTTTCTGATCCTTCAGGTAGCCCAATTGTTTCGATTCTTGCAGTTGTTAATGGAATAGAAAGAAAAGATTTCCTCTTAAAATCGGGCGAAACAAAGAATATAGGTAATATCACTTTTGGGCTGGACTTATCTGAAAACCAATCGAATATCAACTTAAACTTAAGAAACGGGAAATTGTTTGCATCTGGAACTGATACAATCACCATTTTGGAAATGATGGGACAGGAACCTGTATTAATTGCTCCGTTGACTGATATTGAAATTAATTCTCAAAAAGCATATTCGGTTGGCAGCGTTAGTTTTGCAGTAAAACAATACCTGTCGAAAGGGATTACGAAACTGAATTATGCCGAACCTCAAAATAACATGTCATTCAAAGATGCTTTTCAGGCTGTGATTACAACTGAAAAATCATCAAAATCAATTAATGTTTTTGGTGCAAAAGGCGAAATCGGAGATGAATTTACAACCAATATTGACGGAATCGATATCTCAGTTAGTTACGGTTCAAAAATCATTGAAATTCCATTTTCAATCCATCTTACCGATTTTCAACTTGAACGGTATCCGGGATCAAATAGTCCGTCATCCTACGCCAGCGAAGTTATTCTGAAAGATAAAACCGTAGAAAAACCATTCCGCATTTATATGAACAACATACTTAATTATAATGGATACCGATTCTTTCAGTCGTCCTACGATCACGATGAAAAGGGCACAATTTTATCAGTCAACCACGATAAACTGGGTACGTCGGTAACCTATTTCGGGTACCTGATTATGGCAATTGGGATGGTGCTCATCTTCTTTAATAAAAACAGTCGCATCAAATCGCTTATTAAAACCTCCGCTAAACTACGCAGCGAAAGAAGTAAATTTATTCCGATTCTGGTTTTGGGTTTATTTATGGGGCTCAATTCAAATGCAAATAATTCAGGGTATAATAATGACCATGTTTCTGAATTTGGAAAATTACTGATTCAAACTTCGAAAGGCAGGGTTGAACCTGTAAATACCCTGGCTTCGGAAATTTTGAGGAAAGTAGCCAAAAAGAATAGCTGGGAGGGTATTTCATCCACCGAAGTATTTCTTGACATGCAGGTAAATCCGCAAAAATGGGCCGATATTCCAATTATTAAAGTAGCTAATCCTGAATTACGTAAAATACTGAATTCCAGTGGAAGTTTTGTTTCGTACAATGCTTTGGTAAACCAATCTAACGGAACTTACCGTCTCAGCGATATGGTTACTGCGGCGTATGAAAAGAAAGCCAATCAACGCAACAAATTCGATAAGGAAATTATAAATGTTGATGAACGGGTGAATATTCTGATGACAGTGTTCAGCGGTAATTTTCTTACAATTTTCCCTGTTCCGGGCGATGCCAACCACAAGTGGATAAACATAGGAGAAGCAAAATTGCTGGGAACTCAGGGGGAAACATTTGCAAATAATACGCTGTCAGGTTACCTGAGTGCCGTTGCAAAGGGAGACTGGATTACTGCAAAATCGCTGCTAAATAAACTCAGCAGTTTTCAGCAAACAGAGGGAGCTAAAATCGTTCCTTCCAAAGCAAGGGTAAGTCTCGAAGTTTTTTATAATAATGCTAATATTTTCGGAAAACTTTCGAAGATTTTTATGTTGCTTGGCTTAATTATGCTTGGTCTTAACCTTGCTACTATTTTCAATCCGGGTTTCAGGTTAGGCAGGATAAAAAAAGCATTTGTGATTCTCATATTTGCACTGTTCCTTGTTCAAACCGCAGGAATGGGTATCCGTTGGTATATTTCGGGTCACGCACCGTGGAGTAACGGATACGAATCGATGGTTTTTATAAGCTGGGCTACCTGTTTGGCAGGAATCATGTTTTACAGCCGTTCCGAAATCACCATTTCTCTTACTACTTTACTGGCAGGTTTAACTTTAATGGTTGCCGGATTTAGCTGGATGAGTCCTGAAATCACGCCGCTTGTTCCGGTATTAAAATCGTACTGGCTCATCGTGCATGTTGCAATAATTACTTCGAGTTACGGTTTTCTGGGTGTTGGCGCACTTCTTGGCATGCTGAACCTGATACTAATTGTATCGCGAACAAAATCGAATTCTGTAAGGGTAAATCTTACCATAAAGGAACTGGTAAACGTAATCGATATCGCTTTGCTGATTGGATTGATTTTACTGACGCTTGGATCGTTCCTTGGAGGGGTTTGGGCTAATGAATCGTGGGGCCGTTATTGGGGCTGGGATCCAAAAGAAACCTGGGCTTTGGTAACTATTCTGGTTTACACATTTATCAGCCACATGCACAAAATACCCGGATTTAAAGGAAGTTTCGCCGTTAGCGCAGCTGCACTTGTAGGTTTCAGTTCGGTTTTAATGACCTATTTTGGGGTGAATTATTATCTCTCCGGACTTCATTCCTATGCGCAGGGCGAACCAGCACCTGTGCCAGCCGGTGTTTATGTTGCTGCTGTTATTGTAATTATTTTAATTATTGCAGCTTTCATTTCTGATAGAAAAGTAAAGGAAAATTTACCAAAACAACATTGATTGGAATTATAGCAAAACCACTTCGGAATAAAATATTAAACATCAAAAAAGGCAGTCTTTAAAACTGCCTTTTTTGATGTTTAATTCTGATTATTGCGGCTTTGCAACCACATTCCCTTTTATTTGTAATACAACTGACGAATTTTTTGCGTTGGAATTAACCGTAACCGATTTGTTAAATGACCCTGCAATGGCGGTGTTGTATTTTACCTTAATTGTTCCTTCCTTGCCAGGTTGAACCGGTTCTTTTGTCCAACTCGGCACTGTACAACCACACGATGATCTTACATTGTTCAAAATCAAAGGCGATTTTCCATCGTTGATAAATTTAAACTCGTAACTACCGTCACTGCCCTGTTCAATCGTTCCGTAATCATGAACAGTTTCGGTAAAATTAATAACAACTGTAGAATCAGCAGTTTGTGCTTTGGCATTTACTGCGACAACAAATAAAAGAATAATCGAAAAAAGAAATGTCTTCATAATTTTTTATTTTAATTTATGCTTCTGTTTTAACCTATTTAATTTCAAACTGATTGCAAATGTAAATGCAATTATTTCTTGTTGTTCTAAAAGTGTGCTTTTTTTGCAATAATCGATAGAATTTTAATGTCTTTATTTATCAATTGCATTAAACTGCTTTAACCAAAAAATACTTTCGTTTAAAAAACAGGGCAACATTCACCAGGAGTATTAATACCGGCACTTCAACCAAAGGACCGATTACAGTTGCAAAGGCTGCCTGCGAGTTAATTCCGAACACGGCGATGGCAACAGCTATGGCCAGTTCAAAATCGTTGCTTCCGGCGGTAAAAGCCATCGTTGTTGACTTTTCGTAACCTTCGCCAATCCATTTGGCAATAAAAAATGTACTGAAAAACATGAATGCGAAGTAAATTGTATATGGAATGGCAACCCGAAGTACATCCAGAGGCAACTCAATAATTTTTTCGCCTTTCAGCGAGAACATCACAAAAATGGTGAATAACAAGGCTATTGGAGTAAGTAATGAAATTTTAGGAATAAACCGGGAAAAGTACCACTCGTTTCCCATCCAGTTGCGGAACATCAGGTTTGAAATTAAACCGGCAACAAAAGGTATTCCCAAATAAATCAAAACAGTTATTGCAATTTCAGAAATCGAAACTTCAACTATGGCTCCTTCCAGTCCAAACAGCGGTGGTAAAAGCGTAATAAATACATAGGCATAAACCGAATAAAGAAACACCTGAAAAATGGCATTGAATGCAACAAGTCCGGCAGCCAGTTCGGTATCGCCTTTGGCCAGGTCGTTCCAAACCAGCACCATTGCGATACAACGTGCCAGCCCAACCAGAATAACACCAACCATTAAACCGGGCTGATTATGCAGGAAAATAATAGCCAAAAAGAACATCACCAGCGGGCCGATAATCCAGTTTTGTGTCAACGATAAACTGAGTAGTTTCAGGTTTTTGAAGACCAATGGCAATTTTTCATATCGTACTTTGGCCAGTGGCGGATACATCATCAACACCAGTCCGATGGCAATGGGGATATTCGTAGTTCCTGAACTTAACGAATTCCAGAAGCCTGCAATGTCTGGCATAAAATAACCAATCACGACCCCTGCAAACATGACCAGGAATATCCAAAGTGTAAGGTAGCGGTCGAAAAATGAAAGTTGTTTTGCTGTGCTCATAATTATTTTGAATTTATATGGTTTGATTTAACAACATTTAGTTTCGGGTTGTTTTTTGCCTGAACAGTCGCATGAAGGTTCCGTGTTTCTCAGGATTCCGTTTAAAATTCCGGCTGCACAGCCAACGCCCGATTTTACTGTGATTGCTCCAAACTGGCAATTTAAGGCACAGGCGCCACATTCCATGCAATCGTCGATATCAACAATTCGTGCTTTTCTGTCTTTCATTTCAAAAACCGCATGTGGACATACAATTGCACACAATCCACATCCTGTGCACAGACTGGTATCAAGTTTAAGGGTAACAGTGTTTTTCAAATATTGCATGGTTTTCATACTATTAATTTTGAAATGATGAAAATTATTAAACCCATAGCGACAAAGACAATCTGAAATGGTATCGCCCATTTCATTTCCTTTTTCACGCCTGAAAGTGATGTATAAGTTGAAGAACCTGTAAAATTCATGGTTACAAACGATGCCACACTCAAACTGATGAATCCCATTGCAATTCTTTCAGCTAAACTGACTTCAAAAAACATGTTGATAAATCCAAAAACCACCAAACTCCAAAATGCGCCTTTCAACGAAAATGCCCTGAAAGGAATTACCGGCAAAAGCAAAGGTGCGACTAAAATTCCAGCCAAATATGCACCCAAAATATTGACTAGAGGAAATGTACAAGTTTCAACCATTTTGGTGAACAGAAAACCTGAACTATCGAGTCCGGAGAGTATAAAAAAGGCAAATAAAACCCCCAGCAATTTATATATGCCATACATAAAATCAACCGGGATTAGTTTTGCTCTTTCATAAATGGTGAAATTAATCTTTCGCATTTCAGGAGTTGCTTTGTATCCTGAATTTACAAACTTCTTTATATCCCTGGCTTGTACCGGTCCGAAAATAACCCTGAATCCAGTCTGTTCCTTTATTTTATGCGCTGCAACACCAACAGCTCCCAACTGTGGGACGATTATTCTGCGATGCTTTACAATGTTTTCAAGTGAAGTGTTTTTAATACTTTTTACAAGATTTTGGGTACTAAAAATCCCTTTACCGGCTGCACACCAAACGTTTACACCCTTTGTGTCGATAACGAGAATCCATGCATTCAATGTGTCCAGATTCCAGCGCAATGTATCAAACGATAACGTGTAATTTGCCGAAACATAGACATCGGAATTACTGTCCGGATTTCCAACTTTATATAATCCGGGAGTTACTGTACTGTGATCACGGCCAATTCCCCACCTGAGTTTAATCGCGTTCCAGCGATCCGTGCTGTTTAATTTTGTTGAAACAACAGGAATTTCTGCTGTGAGGGGACGCAACGATTTATAATCGACAGCAATATCCATATCACTTTTTTAATTCGTTTAACCAGAAATTATAAAATCCTTTTTTAATCTCATCCCGCACCCGGTAATATTCGCTTTCAATAAATTCCTGGGTTCCAATTGCATGCGACGGATCATCAAAACCAATGTGCAACCTGTGTTTTACTTTACCCAGAAAAGCCGGGCAGTTTTCGTTGGCGCCGCCGCAAACAGTAATCACGTAATCCCACTCTTCGGCGAGATATTTATCCACCTGGTCGGAAGTGTGATGACTGATATCGATTCCGGTCTCTTTCATCACTTCAACTGCTTTGTGGTTGAGTTTACCCGATGCTTCCGTTCCGGCTGAACAAACAGTCAGGTTTGGGTCGAACGACTGTAAAAAACCATGTGCCATCTGGCTGCGACAACTGTTGCCTGTGCAAAGAATTAAGATCTTCATATTATTCACATTTACAATTTTCGAATTGAACATTTTCGAAAAATATTTGGAGTGATTTTAGAAATTCATTCAATTTTTCGGGATTGATGCAATAGTTTGTTTTTGCCCCATCAATGTGTCCCTGAATCAATCCAACTCTTTTAAGCTCCTTTAAATGCTGGTTAACTGTTGTGCGGCCCAGTGGCAGTTCGTCGGAAATATCACCGGTTATGCAGGTTTTGCTTTCTGCCAGAAATTGCAAAATTCGCAGACGCGCCGGATGTGCCAATGCTTTGAAGAATTCGGCCATTCCTGCCAGTTCCTTGTCAAATAATTCTGTTTTCGATTGTACCATAATAATTATATTTGACGCAAATATACGTCATATTTTAATTCGACGTATAAATACGACATATCTTTTATTAAATTTCATTTATTTTTGAAATTTATAGTAAACAATTCAGTACTATTTTCACATGCAGATTTGGGTGCGGTATATCCCATAAAAATTGCGGTTTGCTTAAAAACAATTAGTTTTATTCAAAATTAAAACCGATGTTAAAAATTGCTTTGGTTGTTTCAATGCTCTTTCAACTTGGAGCAGCCGTTTTTGCGATAACATTAATCCGAAGGACACGATATAATATTTCATGGGTATTAATTTCAACCGGGTTGGTTTTAATGGCTATCCGGCGGTTATTCGATTTTTCAACCCTTTTCTGGGAAGCCAATTTATTTCAGAGAGAAGAAATAAACGCCTGGATTGGGATATTAATTTCAGTATTTATTTTCGTTGGGGTAATTTTTATCCGTAAAATTTTCAACCTACAGGATCAGGTTGAAAAACTTCGCCAGGAAAGCGAACAAAAAATACTTTCGGCAATTATAAATACCGAAGAAACTGAAAGACAAACATTTGCACGCGAACTACATGACGGGCTCGGGCCTGTATTA
>DATITY010000477.1:0-1913 GCA_035467235.1 Draconibacterium sp.
AGCCAGGCCCAGCCTGAACCAAATCGTTTTGCACCGGCTTCAGAGAGTTCTTTTAACAAAGCTTCTGTTGATCCGAAATCCTGAGAAATTTTTGATCTGAATTTTTCACTCATGGTACCTCCCGGAGTGAGTATATCCCAATACAAATTGTGATTGTAATATCCGCCGCCATTATTTCGTATGGCAGGACTCAGATTGTCCATTCTCATGATTTCCTCTATGTTCTTGCCTTTTATATTGCCTTCAAGCAGAGCTTTGTTCAGATTATCCGTATAAGCCTTGTGGTGTTTGCTGTGGTGAATTTCCATGGTAAGCGGATCAATGGTATCGGGAAAAGCATTGTAACCATAGGGTATTTTTGGCAATTCAAAAACAGGATCCCCCGAAAAAAGGTTTGCAGCAGACGCGTTCAATTCAGGCAGGCTTTCAGCCATAGAAATTGATGGAGCCAGCGTTATTCCTGCCGATACAAGCAGCGATTTTTTTATAAATGTGCGTTTATTCATTTTTTTGAATTTTTAAGGTATAAATGTACAAAAAAAACAGCTCATGCTTTTAGTAGCGGATTTGTTTAAGATGGAGAAAATGGTTCTTTATTATTTCGCTCTTCAAATTACTGTTTAAAAAAAATATAAAAAGGTTAAACAAAATAAATTTAATATGTATATTTACAGCATCAAATTGATAACTTATGGTTAAAAGAAAAAATTTATCCAAATCTGATCTCATAACAAAATACATGAATTATACTTTGGAGCACGGTATACCTGTTTCTGTATATGCCCTAGCCAAAGCACAGGATTTTGATGAGCAGCAATTTTATCAGTATTTCGGAACCTTACAGAAACTGGAATCTGAAATATTTACGATTTTTTTTGAAAACACCCTTAGCGTATTAGGAAAAAGCGAGGATTACCAAAGTTTTGATGCGCGAAATAAGTTGCTTAGTTTTTATTACACATTTTTTGAGAATCTTTCCGCAAATCGCAGCTTTGTTATGCTGTCGCTCAATGGCGGTAATTTAAACTTAAAGGACTTAAAAAAGTTATCCGGATTGCGCAAAGAATTTTTAAATTTTGTTAGAGGCCTTGATATAAAGATCACCGATTTCAAGCAGGAAAAAATAGAAAAATTTCAAGAGAAGGCAATTGAAGAAACGGCATGGGCCCAGTTTCTGCTCACTTTAAAATTCTGGTTAAGGGATGGTTCACCTGGCTTTGAAAAAACAGATATTTTAATTGAAAAGGCTGTAGCTGCGAGTTTTGATATAATTGATTCCAATGTTTTTAAAAGCTTATTTGATCTTGGAAAATTCCTTGTAAAAGAAAAATTTGAAGTTAAACAATGAACGCCATAGACAGCATTCCGGTAACGAAAATTCAGCGTGCGACGCAATTGGTTCAAACAGGAGCCAAGATCGGTGTGAATTATATTAAATATTACGGCGATAAAATCGTCAATCCTGACCAGGAAGCGAAAGATCGCCTGGATGCAAGCAATGCTGAAGATATTTATGACGGATTAAAGCGCTTGAAAGGCAGTGCATTGAAGGTTGCTCAAATGCTGAGTATGGAAAAAAGCATACTTCCCCGGGCTTATGTCGAGAAATTTTCTTTGTCCCAATTCTCGGTACCACCCCTTTCTCCTGCGCTGGTCGTTAAAACTTTTAAAAAGTATTTTGGAAAGGACCCCAATCAGGTTTTTGATTCATTTAATCTGGTTTCTGTGAATGCTGCGAGCATTGGTCAGGTGCACAGAGCAGAAAAGTATGGTAAGAAAATGGCCGTAAAAATTCAATACCCGGGAATCGCCGCCAGTATTTCTTCCGATCTCGCACTGGTAAAGCCAATGGCTGTAAAAATGTTCAATATCAAAGGCAAGGACTCTGATAAATACTTCAAAGAGGTAGAAGA
>DATITY010000478.1:0-5267 GCA_035467235.1 Draconibacterium sp.
GGTCCCAGTAATATTCATTGTGCCAGTCGGGTTTCGAGAAATAGGCGCCTGCCCACAAACCTTCGGCGCGAAATGCATTAAAAATCTCTTTGGTAACATTGGCACGTGGATTAACACTATATGGAGTTTCCTTTGAAGTAATTTTGTAATCGGTGTATTTCGAGTCGAACATACAAAAACCATCGTGGTGTTTTGTGGTGAAAACCACGTATTTCATACCGGCATTTTTGGCTGCTGCTGCCCATTTCTCCGGTTCAAAATTCACAGGATTAAAACTCAGCTTCAGGTTTTCGTACTCTTTTTTGTAGGTGAAATAGTCATTTGGGTTCGATCCTTTATGACGTTCGCACCAGCCGTAATCTTCGGGGCAAATCGACCACGATTCAACAATTCCCCACTGGCTGTATGCGCCCCAGTGCATTAGCAATCCGAATTTCAGATCCTGCCACTCTTCCAGTTTTTGAAGCACTTTTTCATCAGTTGGCCAAACATAGCCGGTAACTTCGTGTTCGTATTGCGCATTCGAAAGCAGTACACAAAGAATTGGGATAATGAGAATTAGTTTTTTCATTTTGGTCCAGTTTATAAATGTGAATTATTCAATTTGTAATTGTAATTATTTAATGCATTACCGATTAAGTTTTTTTTCTCAACCTTCGGAAGAGGTCAGGAGGGGGTTTCCAACAATTCTTCTGCCGTGCAATTCCTTCGCACCAGTCAGTTTCTGAATTTCATCCACATTCGAATTTAAAACTTTTCCGGCAACTAAAATTGTAATTTGTTTTCCCGCAACCTCAATCATTTTTCTGATTGTTTCCTGACCTTCCAGGGCAGTTGGTTTTCCTCCCGAAGTCAGTACTCTTTTAATTCCATCAATTTCTTTTAAAACTGAAACACCATCAACCGGATTCTCAAGTTCATCGATTGCCTTGTGGAAAGTAACCGGCAGTGGTTGAGCGTATTCAGCAAGAATTTTTGTGTTCTTTTTGTCAATTTTATTTTCAGAAGTAAGCAATCCGAAAACAATCCCGGCAACTCCCGCTTTTTTTGCAAGGTCAATTTCAGATTTCATTTGGCTGATTTCTTCTTCTGAATAAATAAAATTGCCAGCACGCGGACGAATCATAACCATTACCGGTATTTTTAGCGTTGAGCAGGTTTTTTGCATAAGTTCAAACGAAGGAGTTAATCCGTCGTTTGCCAAATCAGAGCAAAGTTCAATCCGGCCAGCGCCAAGGTTTTCAGCTAAAACTGCTTCCTCTAAAGTTTCAACACAAGATTCTTTTATCATCATTCAATTAAAAATGGAAAATTAAAAATTTAAAATGAATCAGGACAATGTAAAGGCACAAAGTAGAATTATTGTTTATTTTGAACTCTGATTTTTGAAAAATGAAGTATAATCTGATAACAATTCTTGGTCCGACCGCAACCGGCAAAACAGGACTGGCAGCGCATTTGGCAGCGCGGTTAAACGGGGAAGTAATTTCTGCCGATTCGCGCCAGATTTACCGTGGAATGGATCTGGGAACAGGGAAAGATTATGCCGATTATTTTGTTGATGGTGTTGAAATTCCATCGCATTTGGTTGATATTGAAGATGCTGGGGTACATTACAATGTCTTTCGGTTTCAAACCGATTTTATAAAGGTTTTTGAAGAAATCAGGTCTCGGAATAAATTCCCTGTTTTATGTGGTGGAAGTGGATTGTACATCGAAGCTGTTTTGAAAAATTACCGGTTAATCGAGGTTCCGCCAAACAAAGCGTTGCGAAAAGAACTGGAAGGGAAAACGCTGGGGGAGTTAACTGAAATTCTGAAAAACCTGAAACCAAAACTCCACAACCACACCGATGTTGAAACCGACCGTCGTGCGATTCGCGCCATAGAAATAGAAAAATATTATGCTGAAAATCCACAGTTCGATTCTTCGTTTCCTGAAATAAGCAGTCTGAATATCGGTATTAATTTCGACCGCGAATTACGCCGGCAGAAAATTACTACTCGTTTGAAACAGCGCTTGGATGAAGGAATGCTCGATGAGGTGCAAAAATTACTTGATTCAGGATTGACACCGGAACAACTGATTTATTACGGACTGGAATACAAATATCTGACTTTACATCTGACAGGTAAACTTTCTTATGATGAAATGTTCCGGCAGCTCGAAATTGCCATCCACCAGTTTGCCAAGCGGCAAATGACCTGGTTTCGTGGAATGGAAAAACGGGGAACAAAAATCCGCTGGATTGACGGGCATTTAACGATGGGGGAGAAAGTGGAGGAGATTCTCCGGTTATTCATCGTATGACTCAAAGTCATGCGATGAATAATGCCAACTAATCTGGAATCTGGAATAAGAAATAAAAAAATCGGGATTTTTTTTACTTTCTATTTTCTGATTCCTTATTGTTTATTTCTTATTTTCTTATTTTTCTTTTTCCTTCCAAACCAGTCTTGCTCTGATTAATTCGGCTTCATCGCTTTCCCGAACCACACTGCAAAGATGATTTTTTTCATCAACATATTGCTTTTTTACAGCCAACCGGTCAGTTGGCAGGCCTTCCTTTAAAAAGTTGATTTCAAATTCAGTCAAATCGTGCTTTTCATGAAAATCGAAATTATAGCTGTCGATGATCCGCTCGATGTAACGACCAGTGTTAAAATGTTGGTTGATATCGATTTCATTAAAACGAACTGAAGTAAACTCAAGTTCAGAATCACTTTTTGGCGAATTTACCTTACCTGCATTTTCCCCAAAAACGCTTTCCTCGTATTTCGGAAAATCATTAAAATCGGTCAACCGCACAATTCGTTTGGTTTCAGCATTTATTACCAACCAGCTACTTGTGGCCTGAATAATATTCGTTCCGGTTTCATCAACAAAATTAAAATCGCGGTAACCATAAAAACCATCCGTTCCGCGCGACCAGGTTTCAAGTGTAAAATTCTCTCCCCACAAAGGGCGACGTTCAATTTTTACCAGCAACCTCGAAAGCACCCAGAATTGTTGATCTTTCTTTAATGAATCGTATCCAAAACCCAGAATATTAGCATGTTCCCAGGCAATATCCTGCATCTGATAAAACATAAACGACGTGGAAAGTTTCCCAAAGCGGTTTATAAAATAGGATTTTGTCAGCAGGTGATTTTTATGTTTCATACTTCTATTTTTGGTTTCTGGTTGCTTTCTTCTTCAACTTCAGTCTTCGGACTTCGGACTCCCAACTTCGGTCTTTCATTTAAACTTTTTTGCAAATTTATTGTTCGGTTTTGAAATACAGGACGAATTAACCATTTTTGCACAAAATTTTGGAAAAAAACATGAGTGAGATAATCATTAAAACACCGGAACAGATCGAGGGAATTCGCAAAAGTTGCCAATTGGCAGCACAAGCACTCGATTTTGCCGGACAATTTGTAAAACCCGGAATTTCTACGGGTTTTATTGATGATAAAATTGAAGAATTTATTGTTTCTCACGGAGCAATTCCCGCTACCAAAGGTTACAATGGTTATCCAAAATCTTCATGTATTTCACTTAACGAAGTAGTTTGTCACGGAATTCCTTCAGAAAAAACAATTTTAAGGGAGGGAGACATTTTAAACATTGATATCACAACCATTCTGAACGGATTTTATGGCGATACGTCGCGAATGTATTCAGTAGGCGAGATATCCCCGGTTGCTGAAAAATTGATAAAGGCAACAAAACATTGTCTTGATCTCGGAATTCAGCAAGTTGTGCCGGGAAATTATTTTGGGAATATTGGTTTTGCCATCAACCGGTATGCCAAGGCAATGGGGTATAGTGTGGTTTATGAGTTTTGCGGTCACGGAGTAGGAATTAATTTTCACGAAGAACCACAGGTAGATCATGCAGCGAGAAGAAACACGGGAGCTAAAATGAAACCTGGAATGACTTTTACTATTGAACCAATGATTAACCAGGGAAGAGCTGGTACCAAAGTGGATAAACATGATGGATGGACGGCCAGATCGGTTGACAACAAATTATCGGCACAATTTGAACATACAATTTTGATTACTGAAACCGGATTCGAGGTTTTAACTGATATTCATAACGAATATCCTGTAACATAAAAAAGTGCAGGTAATTTTTGCCCGCACTTAAAAGTTTCGGTGTATTTTCCCGAATTATTTTCCCCAGTTATTTGAATTTAACATCCAACTTTCAACTTCCAGTTTTTCCTCGATATTAACCTCGCGGTAAAAATAGGTTGTTGTTGAAATGGGCTCCGACTCGTTTTTTGTTACTTTGGTTTCGTTCTGATTGTTATTGAAAATTTTTTCATTCGTCATCCAATCTTCAAGAACCAATTCCGATTCAGTTTCAGTTTTCAGTAAAGCTGAAAAAGAATTGAAATTACTTTCGTCAGTCATCCAATCTTCGACCTCGAGTGGATTTTCTGTTTCTGTTTCAATTTTTAAAGCGGCTGTTAAATTGTTTTCGTTCATCATCCAATCTTCAAGTTCCAATTCTGTTTCCGTTTCAGTTTCAAGAGAGGCAGAAAAACCATCGAAAGCACTTTCATTGGTCATCCAGTCTTCAACATTTAATGGTTCTTCGGTTTCATTTACCAAATATGCTGCAAATGTTTCAGCGCTGGTAAAATTTCTGTTGTGCGTATTCGAGGCGAAAGAGATATTTGCGTTTTCTGTTGCCATTGCAAAGTGGTTGATTCCTTCGGTTTCGAATAATGATTTAAAAGTTACTTGTGCGTTTACCGTTAAACTAAGTATTGCTAATCCTGTTGTTGTGGCAACTGTGTGTAAAACTGTTTTCTTAATGTTGTTTTTTGTTTTCATGACTTATTTCCTCCTGATATTTTGTTTCTGTTTTAATGTTTTGTTTTTCGTTTTCAGTTTTAAGACGACTGATTTTTTATTTCGTTACATTTTTTTAGAACTATTTTTAAAACTGTACTTTATTTAGCCTTGTTATATGTTATGCAAATATATATAAAAAAATAAATACCATGCAATACATAGTAGTATAATTTTCAAAATTATTTTGAAAATAATTTTTAAGTAAATGACAATCAATGGTTTAAAAATTAATTATTTTTTAAATTTTTTTCTGGAAATTGAAAATGATTGGTTTTTCAAGATTTTTTAGGAATTGATAGTCACGGATTTGTAAAAATTGAGTTTTTTAATTTGATTTTTGAAGAATAATTTTTGGAATTTTCCTGTTAATTCGGATTTACGTATCAAAACTTAAATCTTTATCTTTACCTTTCTGAA
>DATITY010000479.1:0-6003 GCA_035467235.1 Draconibacterium sp.
TGGGATCATAATGGTAAAGTTTATGGTTATTCTAATTTTTCAATTCAAAATATAAACTTGCAACCTGATTGAAAATTGTATAATTAGATAAATCTGGTGCAGCTGATTTTGATTGGCTTAAAGTTATCAAAAAAACTCATCCAATCTTTATAAGATTGAAGTTTGAAACGAGTTACAGTTTTATTTATTCATCATAGAAGCAGAAAATTTAATGAGAATTAAATTAGTCATTACATTTTCAAAATATAACCCCAACTACTTTTTCAACAAAATTCTGAATTATAACAATTTAGGTATTCTGCCAATTTAAAAACGGATTTTTTTACCTGTCTATGGGGCAAATTATCCGATATTTTTACCGGTGCATGGGATAAATTATCCGATATTCTTACCGGTTCAGGGAAAAATATCCGGTTTTATAAAATGAAAAAATTCTATTTGTATGTTAAACCAAATAAAAACCTTTTACACTGTGGATTCAGCCCGGTGATGTATAGATTTCTTTGGATTTCGGCTTTAGCCTTTAATTCAAACAGTTAACAGAGCAAGTAAAATTAAATGCTAAAGCGATGTAATTCTTGCAATTCTTATCGCCAAGCTTTAGCTTGGCGTAAAAACAGCTCAACTCCTTCTCCTTCCGTCGATTTCCTCGAAATAAACTTCGTAAACTTTATTGTCCGACAAAGTAATTTTTGCTCCCAAAGCTGAACCGACAGGCGTAACATCTATAATTTCAATATTACTGATGGGTGAAAGTTCTTCGCTGGTCCATTCTGTGTCGTCGGTTTTGTGCAACATCACCGAAATCATCAGTTCCATCGGGGGATTTTTTTGCATACGCTTTTTGTGCGCATAAATTACGGTGCTTTCGTCGGCTTCGGCGTTGCGGTTGGTGTGTTCAACGTTTTCGAGTTTATCCCAGCCATGATAAGCAATTAAAGCAACCTGTCTTCCTTTTATAGCGGCTATTATAACTTTCCGGTTTCCGTCTTCAAACCTTGTGATTACCGGTTTTTCGCCATTAATGTGTGGCAAACCGAAATGGCCAAGTGTGAGTTCATATTCAAAAGCCAGACGCGAACGGTCAACACGGATTACACCGCCGGGAATGATAATATCTGCCAAATCGATGATATATCCAACACCATTATTAGGTGGTCGGCGCATAATTGCCTGACGGTAAACCACTCCGTTTTGCTCACCATTAAACAACATACTTTGAGAAATGGTGTATTGTCTGCTCTTTTCAGCGCTGTTTCCAACGGCAATTCCGGTAAGGTAAAAATTTACATCGTCGCCACGAACATCCCGCGGATCCTGGCTGCGAAAGCTGTATTCCATCGAAGTTCCTCCCTGCGGATCATGATCTTCCCAAGGGAAATGGGTATTGTAAATTAGTTTTGAATAGTTGGGATCATCATAATACACTTTGCCGGGAATAATTTCGGAAGTTCCGTTTTTGCCATGATTTACCAACACCAGTCCCGGATTTTCGAGAACAGTAATTTTTGATTCGTTGTCCAACTCTTCCCAAAAACCCTCGTTTTCGGTGGCTGTCCAGAATGGCGAATCATCGGGCAAAGCCAGGCAAATAAAAGGCAAAAACATCAGAAACGGGCTTGCCGGACAACTGTAGTTTTGCACCATGTATTCCTTTTGTCCGTAAAAACCCAGACTTGGAATTTCATTGTCATAAAACTCTTCACGTGTAACAAACTGAAGCAGCGAACCAGAACAAAGCCGGCGTGCCAGTCCGGGGTCAAGCAGGGTTTTATCTTTCAGCATAAAAGCTACCGGAAAAGCGCCGGAAACCCAGGTGCGGTAACAAATACTCCGCGACCACATATTAATGTAACCATCGCGGCCAAAAAACGAGGGCAACGACTCCATAAGTTTTTGTGCCGATTTTTCGATAATTTCTGCTATTTCGGGATAATATTCATCGCCAAAAGTTCGGTTCCAGATGGTGGTATAAACAATGAAAAGGCTGATTGAATAGTAATTGTAAGTTTGCTCAAGGTACCAGCCGTTTCCTGAATGATAGGACGCAACCCACAGAAGATGGCTTTTCAGCAAATCGTCATCAATTTCGTACCCGTATTTTTTAAGGAATGAAAGCGTGATGATGTTGAAAATGCGCCAGTTGTTTTGAGTTGTGCGGTGGTGTGCCCATTTTGAAATGGTAACGACCATTTCGTCTTTTTGCTTTTCAGTAAAACTCGTCCATATTGTTTCTGGCATCAGCAAAAGCGTTTTAAACAATCCCCCAAATTCGCAGGTAAACTGGTAAGTTGAATCTGGTAAATCTTCGGGTAAAGGCAACGAATTTGAGTGGCCGGGAGTTAAGGCATTGTACAAATGCAAACAGTAATATTCACGGAGATTGATTCCATTGATTTCAGTTTCATGATCGATATGAATGAGTGGGCCAGCCAGTGTGAAAGTCCGCTCCAATGCCTCAAATTCAAGTGAACGCCAGCGCCAGTCAGGGTCGTTTGGTTGCGGATAGGTTTTGCCCGGAACAACCGGAAAAGAAATCGGATGGTTGATGTCTTTCACATGCGTAAAAGCCCTTTCGAGCAGGTATTTCGCCATTTCAATGTAATGTTGCCTGGTCATTCCTGTGAATGGACTGATTTCGAAATCGGGGTTGATAACTTCAAATGCCTTTTTCATATCTGTTTTACTGTCATTAATTTAACAAATACAAATATGACAAATAACCAACGAATCTGATTGATTGGATTTTTGCAGGTGCTTGCATTAATTTAGCAAGAAAGGAAGCCCAAAGCCCCCTCCAACCTCCCCCTTCGGGGGAGGCTTTCTTCTATTTCTTCAACCCTGCAACAGCAAAATAGGCGTTTTTAGGTTTGTGCTGCCTGTCGAAAAGTAACGGGTAATTGGTGCGGCCGCGCATCGGGAAATTGTTTTTCCACGACTGGTCGTCGCTGGTTCCCCAGAAAGTTACACGGTCAACCACATCACGGTGTTTCAGCAGAATTTTAAATATGTCTTCGTACCTTTTTGTGAGTTTAACGTCGATTTCCTTGGGCAACCCGTCTTTGTATGGATTCAGTGTTTCCCGGTATTCAGCATTGGTTGAAATTTCTGCCGAACGTCCCCAATCGTAAGGCAAAACATCCACATCAAGTTCGGTAATCGAAATTTTCATTCCTACCGATGCATAGGCTTCAATTGCCTGTTCCCAGAGTTTCAGATCGGGAGAATCAAGATTAAGATGTCCCTGCAATCCAATTCCATGAATCGGAACACCCTTCTTTTTGTAATCCTTAACCAGTTCAACAATAAAATCGCGGCGTTTCGGATCTTCCTCGTTGTAATCGTTGTAAATTAGCTTGCATTGCGGATCGCTTTCGTGTGCATATTGAAAAGCACGTTCCATAAATTCGGGCCCGCATATTTCAAGCCATTTGCTTTTTCTGAACCCGTCTTCAGGAGTAATCGACTCGTTTACAACATCCCACGACTGAATACGTCCTTTGTAACGGTCAACTACAGTGTGAATGTGGGTTTCCATCCGCTTTAAAAGCAGTTCCTTGCTGGCCTGGTTTCCATCGGGGCCGGTAAAAATATCACGCGGAACCTGGCTGTGCCAAACCAAAACATGACCCTGAACAGCCATCTTGTTTTTTTCTGCAAATTCCATCAGTTTGTCGGGTTCCTCAAACTTCCATACATCTTCCTTCGGATGAATCGATGACCATTTCATCGCATTTTCAGAAGTTACCTGGTTAAATTCACGGGCAATCAGGTCGAGCATTTCGGTGTCGGGTTGCATCAATGTTCTTGTTCCAATGGCTGTACCAATCAGGAAATCGTCCTTGTACAAATCTTTTAATCCCATTTCGTTTGCCATTGCAAAAACTTTGTTTCTAAGCAAAGTTATTCCAGCGAGTGATATAGCTGAATTTCTGATAAATGCCCGTCGGTTGTTTGAAAGTAAGTTGTTGGTTTCGGTAATTTTTGTCATAATTGAATTTTATTTAATTGGTTAAAGTTACACTAATTGAAATACACCCGCCTTTATCAGGTCAAATAAAAATACATGCTGAAATTCGGAATGAAAATCATGGTTCATAATTCTTTCAGGAAGATTGAAACTTTTCACGCCATGCAAACGGTCGGTGGTGATTAAAAGCCAGTAATAATTCAGCCGTTGTTTCTGGTAAAGCCGGAGAAGTTTTTCATCTTTTTTATGAATCGAGCGACGGATATCGTCAACCACATCGTTTGAAACACCCAGGTTGTTGGCACGTTCCCATGCCGGAATCTGCATCACCGGGTGATTGACAATCAGAATTTCGTCCAGTCCTTCCGGAAGTATTCCACCTGAGATTGTTTCCCTGAAAAAACTGTCGCCACTTTTATTTCCGATGGCTTTCCTGATTAAATTAACAGCCTGAACCGCGACCGACATTTGTCTTTCTGCTGAAATCTCCTTAACATCGGAAAATAGAAATTTTACAAAAAGTTTTAAAGCCGAACTTTGTTCGAATAATTCCTGCGAAAGCCCGATGATTTGATCCCTGACCTGAATTTGAGCCAGTTGCTTTTCGTCAGGGAAATCTTTGCTGGCCGGATTTAAACGGGTGAGTTCGATTCCAAGTTCACGCCTGCTCCTCATTTTTACAATAAAATCGGGCGATTCCGACGGGCTTAACCGTCCTTTCGGAAAATCATCGTAACACGTTCGAAAATAGTTTACGAGCAGTATTTCCAGTTGCTTTTTATCCGGCTGCACAAAAATGATTTGGCCGAAAATACAAAAAAGAAACACACTTTTTGGTTAAAAAGAAGTAATTTGGCCGGCATTGAAACGCATTAAAAATGAAAATATATTTTCTCCTCTCCCTTACAGTTTTGCTGATTATTTTCCGGGGTTTTCAAACATCAGCGCAGGATGCAAAATGGCTGGGTATCTGGAGCGGAAAGCTTGATATTTCAGCTACAAAACTTGAAATCATTTTTGAAGTCTGGAACGACGAAAACGGGAAACCAGTTGCGGTTATGGATGTCCCGATGCAGGGGGCAAAAGATATTCAAACCATTGTTTTAAAGGCTGAAGCGGATAGTCTGGTTCTTTCTGTCCAGCTTATCAGGGGAAGTTTTAAAGGCGCCTTTATCAACGACACAACTATTGAAGGTGAATGGAAGCAAAGTGGAATGAGTTTCCCGTTAAATCTTGTCAAAACAAAAACTCCGACAGAGCTCAAAAGGCCGCAAACGCCACAACGGCCATTTCCTTACAACGAAGAAGAGGTGGTTTATGAAAATAAAATTGCCGGGATAAAACTCGCGGGGACATTGACAACTCCGCAAACCGGGAATAATTTTCCGGCTGTAATTCTGATTACAGGTTCGGGAGCACAGGATCGCGATGAAAACTTGTATGGACACAGTCCTTTTTTGGTGATTTCCGATTTTTTAACCCGAAACGGATTTGCAGTTTTACGCGTTGACGACCGGGGTATTGGCGGTTCGGAAGGCAAAACAAGCGAAGCAACCAGCGAGGATTTTGCGGGTGATGTAATGGCCGGAATTGAATTTTTAAAAACCAGAAAAGAGATAAATCCGGCTAAAATCGGGTTGATTGGCCACAGTGAAGGCGGTTTGATTGCCCCGATGGTTGCGACAAAAACAAAAGATATTGCGTTTGTTGTACTGCTTGCAGGTCCGGGAATTGTTGGCGAACAAATTATTCATCAGCAAAATGCAAAAATCAGCGAAAAGATGGGTTTGTCTCCAGATCAAATACAGCAAAGCAAAAAAATAAATGAAGCTGTTTTTAATATAATTCTCACAGAAATTGATTCAGTTATGAAAATTGATCGGCTGCAAAAAACACTTTCCAACGGGATGTATTTTATGCTGAACGATGAGCAAAAAGCCGCAGTTGACAACCAGGTAAAAACCGTGGATAATGCCTGGTTCAAATTTTTCCTTCAATACGATCCTTATCCGGCACTTGTAAAACTGCAATGT
>DATITY010000480.1:0-10467 GCA_035467235.1 Draconibacterium sp.
AAAAAAAATGACTGAAACTTTATCGTTTGCATTGCTTTGTTTTACCTCCTTATTTACACTTATAAATCCTTTGGGAACAATGCCCGTTTTTATGGCAATGACTTCGGAATTAACTATTGACCAACGAACTAAAACAGCCCGGAAAGCCTCGCTTGTGGCACTTTTTACCATTATTGCATTTGCACTTACAGGACAGCTTTTATTTAATTTCTTTGGAATTTCAGTAAATAGTTTCAGGATTGTTGGCGGCGTTATTTTTTTCATCATGGGTATGGACATGTTGCAGGCTCGGCTCAGCCAGGTTAAAATCAAGGAAAACGAGGTAAAAAGTTACATCTCCGATATTTCGATAACACCGTTGGCAATCCCGATGATTTGCGGTCCCGGCGCAATAACCAGTGTAATAGTTCTGATGGAAGACGCGAACTCGCTGCCCAAACAGATTGCATTATTTGCATCAATAATTCTCATCATATGGCTCACATACATTATTTTATTCAGTTCGTCGAAACTAATTAAACTGCTCGGACAAACCGGCATAAATGTAATGATGCGGATTATGGGGCTGATAGTAATGGTTATTGCTGTTGAATTCTTTTTCAGCGGATTAAAACCGATTATTTTAGATATGTTTCCTGTTAAATAATTGTTCAGATTTAAAAACATGATTTAAAAGAATTTATATGGAACAACGAATCACTTTTTTTACCCTCGGAGTAACCGATTTAAAGGTATCAACCAACTTTTATGAAAACAATTTCGGGTGGAAACGCTCAGCAATGAGTACCGAAAACATTGTCTTTTTCGACCTGAACGGGATACACCTTTCGTTATACAACCGAAAAGCGCTGGCCGAAGATGCCACGGTTGACCAGGCTGGCAGCGGTTTTAAGGGATTTACATTAGCACACAATGTTGGTAGCGAAAAGGAAGTTGACGAATTGATTGAAGATCTCAGAAACAAAGGAGTAACAATTGTTAAGGAACCGCAGAAAGTTATCTGGGGTGGCTACAGCAGCTACATTGCCGACCCCGACGGAAATCTGTGGGAAATTGCTTTAAATCCGTATTTATAGTCGGTCATGAGAAAAGCAAACCAGGAAATAACCGACAAATCGATACTTGAAGAAATATTATCGAACTCCAAAATCTGTCGTCTGGGGATGATTGACAACGGATTGCCTTACGTTTTGCCATTCAATTTCGGGTTTCACGAAAACTGTATTTATATTCATTCAGCGCCGGTGGGTAAAAAAATCGATTTGATGAAAGAAAATCCGCTGGTTTGTTTTGAGATAGAACAACAAACAGATATTGTTGAAGATGAAATTGCGTGCAAGTGGAGCACTTTGTACCGGTCGGTGGTTGGCTATGGAAATGTTGAAATTATAACTGACTTTGAAGAAAAGAACCGCGGACTTGAAATAATTATGACTCAGCACGGATATAAAGGAAAAATGGAATTCGAACCGAAGGAAGTTGAATTTGTTGTACTTCTGAAACTTTCGATATCATCTATGACCGGAAAGCAATCAGGTAATTGGAATAAATTAAAGGGATAATTCAAAGTAATATGAAAGAATTTACTGACATCAACGCATTTATTGCAGAATTCCCCGAAGAAGTGCAGATAATTCTTGAAAAGGTGCGTAAAACCATCCAACAAGCCGCTCCCGAGGCTAAAGAAGCCATCAAATACGGAATGCCAACCTTCGTTTTAAACGGTAATCTGGTTCACTTTGCTGCTTATAAAAACTACATTGGTTTCTACCCTGCCCCAACCGGAATCGATGCTTTTATTACTGAACTGGCTCCTTACCGTACCGGAAAAGGAACAATCCAGTTTCCAATAGATAAACCAATTCCTTTCGATTTGATAATAAAAGTAGTAAAATTCAGGGTTGAGGAGAATCTGAAAAAACGCAAAAAGAAAAACTGAATAAATGGCCAGAAAAAGACATAAACATAAATCAAAATTAGGATTGGCTCCGGGTTCACTGGTATTTACCGGTCAG
This sequence comes from Draconibacterium sp., assembly GCA_035467235.1. GTDB lineage: Bacteria > Bacteroidota > Bacteroidia > Bacteroidales > Prolixibacteraceae > Draconibacterium. The sequence continues at coordinate 2,016 of DATITY010000480.1, forward strand.
CAAAAAATGGCAAATGTAGATATTACCGTTTTTCATTATTCCGAAGATTATTTTGAAGAGAGCAATCCGAAAAGTATAACTGAAGTTATCACGCTGATTAAATCCTTTAAAGGTGTCACCTGGATTAATATCGACGGACTTCACGATGAAAATTCGATAGAAGAAATATGTACTTATCTTGAAATTCACAAACTCAGTATGGAAGATATACTTAGTGTTGGCCAACGTCCAAAGCTCGAAGAATATCAGGATTATGTACAAGCAGTTTTAAAAGTAATGTCACTCGATTCCAGGGAAGAAACAATTGAATATGAGCAGTTAAGCTTTATTCTGAAAGGCAAAATTCTTGTTACTTTTCAGGAAAAAACGGGCGATGTTTTTGATAGTGTAAGAACCCGCATAAGAGAGGCAAAAGGTAATGTCAGGAAAAAAGGCGCAGACTATTTGTTATATGCACTGCTTGATTCAGTAGTAGATCACTATTTTATAATTCTTGATAATTTTAGCGAAAAGCTGGAAGATTTGGAATCTGATTTATTGAATAACCCCGATAAAACCACATTAAATAAATTACATGGGCTTCGCCGGGAAACACTTCTTTTACGGCGAACTATAAATCCACTCCGTGAAATGATTGGTCGTTTTGAAAAATTGGAAGAACCGCTTATTTCCAATAACATCAAGGTTTTTATACGCGATTTATACGACCACACCATTAAAGTGATTGAAACGATTGAGGTTCTCCGCGATATGACTTCGGGTTTGCTTGATTTATACATGAACAGCACATCGAATAAAATGAATGAAACCATCAAAATATTAACCATCATGACTGCTATTTTCATTCCATTAACCTTTATTGCCGGGGTTTACGGGATGAACTTTGAGAATATGCCCGAGTTGGAATATAAATATGGTTATTTCGCAATTTTAGGAGTTATGTTTATTGTTTTTATTGGAATGATGATTTTCTTTAAAAGGAAAAAATGGATTTAATGTAATAACCACCGTTTGTTCACATCATTTAATTCGACATACAATGCGAAACTAAAACCGTATCGACAAATTGGAAAGCCCGGTATTTAAGGGCTTTCTTTTTTTCTCCTGATTACCTAATTCACTAAAAACCGTTTTCTTTTCATTTCAGTCCCCAATTTCAGCATTTCGGTAAATTATCCGGGAAAAACCTCCTGTTCCCATTTTCCTTTGAACGTAAAAAGGAACAATTAAAAAACAATCTTTTATGAAATCAAATGTCATAATTCTATTATTGGTTGTGGCTGCTGTCAGTTGCACCAACACCGAAGTTGAAAAGAAGGAGGTCATCAGGAAAGTAAAAGTTGCAGCTATTCAGTATGATGAACAGATTCTGAAAAAAGAATTTTCGGGTACGATTAAGGAAGATCGCGAAAACAACCTTGCTTTCCGCGTGGCAGGACCTATTCAGGCCATTTATATAAAAGAAGGCGGTTATGTTAAGAAGGGCGACTTGATTGCAGAAATCGACCCGCGCGATTACCAAATTCAGGTTGATGTGGCAAGGGCACAATTCGAACAGGTAAAAGCAGAAACCGATCGAGTTACCGAAATGTTCAACCGGAAAAGCATTGCCGATATCGATTACGAAAAAGCAGTTTCGGGAGAAAAACTGGTTACCGCCCAGTTAAAACATGCCGAAGACCAGCTTCGCGACACCAAACTTTACGCCCCATTCTCAGGTTATGTGCAGAATATCAATTACGAAAAAGGGGAGCTTATCAATACCGGAATGACATTTGCAACCCTGATCAACCTTGGCAGTTATAAAATTGAGGTTAATATTCCTGCCTCACTGTTTGTCAGAAAAAACGATTTTACATCATTTACCTGCCAAAACCATTCCACGGGTGGAGCTGAACTTCCGCTTACCCTCACATCGGTTACCATGAAAGCCGACAACAATCAGCTTTACAAACTTTATTTCAGCCTCGAACCGAAACTCAACAAAAATCTTGCACCGGGCATGGATGTGAAAGTGATGATTTATTACAAAAACCAGGTTGATGAATCTTTTTCAATTCCGATAGAAGCTTTGTTTAACGAGGACGGCAACCAGTATGTATGGATTTATAATCAGCAACCATCAACAGTTACAAAAAGAAAAGTAGAAACCGCAGGGTTAGCGGGAAACGGAAAAATCAGGGTTACTTCCGGTCTGAACAGTGACGAAGTGGTAGTTGTGGCAGGAGTAAATGTTTTAACCGAAAACCAAAAGGTTGAAGTTCTCGGAAAGGTAAGTGAAACTAACGTTGGAGGGCTTTTATAATGCATATAACGGAAATCATATTCAAGAAAAAATCAATCATCTGGTTTCTGCTGATTTGCATTGTTGCCGGCGGTATTCTATCTTACCGTTCCATTAGCAAACTGGAAGATCCGGAAATTATGGTAATGATTGCCAAGGTTTACACATTTTATCCGGGAGCATCGGCACATGAGGTTGAAATGCAGGTGACAAATGTTCTGGAAGAAGAAATCAGCACGCTGGCCGACATCGAAAATATCCGTTCAAAATCATCAGCCAATATTTCTGATATTGAAGTTGAACTGAAAATGACAGTTCCGCAGAATGAAATTCAGCAACGCTGGGAATTTCTGAGAAGAAAGGTTGAAGCTGCTCAAACAAAACTCCCTGAAGGTGTTCAGAAATCCATGGTTGTAGATGACTTTACCGATGTATTCGGAATGTTTTATGCAATGACCGCTGATGGTTACTCTTATCAGGAAATGGACGATTATGCCGGTTATATCAAACGGGGGATGCTTGAAGTTGAAGGGGTGAGAAAAGTTCAGGTTTACGGGACACAGGAACCGGGAATTGATATTGTTCTTTCAACCGAAAAAATGAGTGAAATGGGTGTTACTCCTTTACAGGTCATCAGCGCAATTCAGGAGCAAAATGCACAGGTTTACCCTGGTACGCTGCAAACCGGTAACCAGATTTTAAAAGTGAATGTCAGCAATAAACTTACGGGAATTGAGGATTTAAAAAACCTTGTCGTCAATGATATTGCCGGAAAACAAATTAAACTTTCCGATTTGGCCGAAATATCGAAAGTTTATCCTGAAACCATGCGAAACACCATGTTCCTGAACAACAAAAAAGCCATAGGAATTTCGATTTCAATGGAATCGGGAGAAAACATCATCGACGTAGGGAAAAGAGTTGATGCAAGGCTCGAAGAACTGCAAAAAAACATGCCCGCGGGTTTCGGATTTTCCAAGGTTTTCTTTCAGCCCGACAAAGTAAAAGAAGCCATCAACGGCTTTTTAATCAACCTGATAGAATCATTGGTGATTGTCGTTCTTTCACTTATGGTAACCATGGGGTTACGCAGCGGGATAATTATTGGGGGCAGTTTGTTGCTTACCATTCTGGGCACATTCCCCATTTTACTGATGGCCGGTGGAAGTTTGCAGCGAATTTCGCTGGGTGCATTTATTGTTGCCATGGGAATGCTGGTTGACAACGCCATTGTGGTTATCGACGGCATTTTGGTTGATATGCAGCGATACGGGAAAAACAGAAACACCTTTGTAAATTCCGCCAGAAGAACAGCCTGGCCACTGCTTGGCGCCACGGTAATTGCAGCTTCCGCATTCCTACCGGTTTTCATTTCAAAAGATACTGCAGGCACTTATGCACGCGACCTTTTTTTGGTTTTGGCCATTTCTCTCCTGCTTAGCTGGATACTCGCTTTAACACAGGTTCCGTTGTTTTCTGAAAAATTTCTTAAACTATCGGGCAGGAAAAAGAGTAAAGATCCATTCGACGGTGTGTTTTACAGGAAATTTACAAATGCCCTGACATTTTTTATGACCCACAAAATTACAACGGTTGCAGCCACTGTAATTCTTTTGGCCATTGCCGGTTACAGCTTCAAATTTGTGAAGCAAACATTTTTCCCCGATATGAATTACAACCAGGTTTATATTGAATACAAGCTTCCTTATGGCACCAGTCCTGATAAAGTAAATGCTGACCTGGCAAAAATTACGGATTACTTTTTAACACTCAGTGAAGTTAAAATGGTGGTTGCCAGCCAGGGAATGACACCAACCCGGTACTGTCTGGTAAGGTCGATTGGTGAAATTACTGATAATTACGGCGAACTGATCGTCAATTTTGAAGATTACGAAACCATGTTAAAAATGAAGCCGGTGCTCGAGGAATACATCCGGCATAATTATCCCGATGCTTATTTCCGCATTCGTAAATACAACTTATCAGTGAAATCGACACACCTGGTGGAAGCCGAATTTTCAGGGCCCGACCCGGCAGTTTTAAAGCATTTAAGCCAACAGGCGGAGGAAATCATGAGGCAAAATCCTTATACCGACGACTTTACCATTTGCAACGACTGGGAACCGATGGGCAAAGCGCTGTTTGCAAAATACGACCAGAATGCCGCACGAAGAACAGCAACTACACGTTCCGATGTAAGCAATGCCATTCTTGCCGCAACCGGCGGATTACCGCTGGGAACAGTTTACGAGGGTGAAACGCCTCTTGGTATTTTACTGAAAGTAAGGAACAGCGATGGTTCAAGAGTTGAAATCCTGAGCGATATTCCTGTCTGGAATATGATTCCAAATTTTCAGAAAATAAACGGCAATGAAATCACCAATCTTCTGTACGGAATTAAAACCCCCGAAGAGTTTACCGGGGAGCTGTTAAAACAGGTGCCGCTGAGTGCGGTTACAACAGGTGTTGATTTGGATTGGGAAGAAAGTGTGGTGCAACGTGTAAACAATAAACGAAGCATCCAGGCTCAGTGCGACCCGATTGAAGGTTACAGCCCGGCTTTGCTAAGAAAAACCCTCATTCCGGAAATCAGTAAAATCGACATTCCCGAAGGGTACAGCTTGAGATGGGTTGGCGAATATGAACTGCAAAGTACGGCTTTATACAACATTTTCAGGTATCTGCCGGTGGTAATTATGCTGATTGTTTTAATTCTTATCGTCCTGTTCAACGACATTAAAAGACCAATTATCGTGTTGGTTTGTATTCCGCTGGCTATCATCGGAATTGTACCCGGGCTGCTGATTTCAGACCGTCCGTTTACCTTTATGGCCATTATCGGCTCAATCGGATTAATGGGAATGCTGATTAAAAACTCAGTTGTTCTGCTCGATGAAATTGAAAAACAGATTCACGAAGGACATGGTGGTTATCAGGCTATCATCAATGCCACTGTTTCGCGCACCAGGCCGGTATTAATGGCTTCATTCACTACCATTCTAGGAATGTTGCCATTGTTTACCGACCCCATGTACAGCAGTCTCGCCGTGGTCATTATCAGCGGTTTGCTGGTTGGTACAATCATTACCTTAATTTTTGTACCCATCCTTTACGCGGTTCTTCACAACATTCACAAAGAGGAAAATGTAAAAATTTTAACGGATTAGTTATGAACACTTTCATCCAAAAAACAATATATACTGCCCTGCCTGTTTTGTTCGTAATTGTTTCGAATGCCCAGGTAAATCTGTCGCTTGAACAGTGCAGGGAACTGGCTTTACAGCGAAGCGAGGAAATCAGGATTGCCGGGAAAACCATGGAAAAAGCGGATGCTGAAAAATCGGCTGCGCGCAGTTACTATTTTCCCTCGGTTTCGGGAATGGCAACCGGAATTTATCTGGCCGACAAAATTAAATCGGATATGTACCTGCCAACCGCTGTGCCCGATTTGTCCACCGGACAACTGGTTCCAAATGTAATGGTCGGCCCGAACGGGCAACCCATTATTGGCGCCGACGGAAATCCTTTATTTAATTCGTACGCCTGGTTCCCGCTCGAAATCAGTTTGCAGGGCGCTTACGTTGCAGGTGTCAGCGTTGAACAGCCGCTTTATACCGGCGGGAAAATTTCGGCAGGAAACAAAATGGCTGCCATTGGTTACGAAATGGCCGGTTACAATCTCGAAATGCAAAAAATGAACGTTGTGGCAGAAGCAGAACAAACCTACTGGCTTTTCGTGTCGGTGAAAGAAAAGGTAAAACTGGCCGAAACCGCGGTTGAAACCCTTAAAGGTTTGCAGGAAAAAGTAAATCATGCCTTTGAGACAGGCCTGGTAAATCAAAACGAAGTTTTAAAAGTTCAGGTGCAGTTGAACAAGGCTGAACTCGATTTACAAAAAGCCCGAAACGGATTGGAACTGACGCGAATGTCGTTGTGCCGGGTGACCGGAATCAGTTTCGACACAATCATTTCGGTAAACGATTCATTGATTGCAGGTTCAGCGCAGATTTTACCTCAACTTGGCGGAGAAGATGTTTCTGCGCGGCCAGAATTTAAGGCCCTGCAAAAAGATATTGAAATGGAAGAACAAAACATCAGGCTGGTTCAGGCCGATTATTTGCCAACACTCGGACTTAGCGCCGGTTACTTTTATTTTGGCGGAATGAAAATAAGCGATACCGATTTTGATGATGGATACGAAATGATATTGGCCGGGTTGAAAATTCCAATTTTTCAGTGGGGGCAGGGAAAAAACAAGGTTAATTCTGCCAAAGCAACCAAAGAAATCAAGGAACTGGAGCTCGAAAAAAACCGGAAATTGCTTGAACTTCAGATTGAACAAGCCAAACTGAATTTGCAGGACGCCCTGTTACGAATCAGTATTTCTGAAAAAGCGCTGGAACAGGCCAACGAAAACCTACGCATCAGCAACGACAATTACGAATTGGGATTCGAAACCATTTCAGATATGCTGATGGCCCGGCTCGACTGGCAAAAATCTTACAGCGATTTGATTGACGCCAAAACCGATTTCAAAATTAAGGAAACAACCTACCTGAAAGTTACCGGGAGGCTGGGAATTGAATAGCAGTTAATTGCAGTATATTAAATTCACAATACTATTTCTTTTAGTAAGTAAAAACAGACTTCGACTACGCTCAGTCTGACGGTCACCCTGAGCGTAGTCGAAGGGTATTTAAAATTTTCTTCTAATTTAATTCTCAATTAAACGTAATAGATTCCTAATATTAAACAGTCTTTCAGTATGTATTACAAACGGAAAGTTGACTATTTTTATGAAATTAAATAAAACTAAAACAAAGTAAATCTGATGATAGGGAAAAATCTGCTGTTTATCAGCAAACTGCCTACCTACACTTTAAAACACACTGCCATCCGCATGTTGCTGGTTGGTTTCACCGGATTTTTATTTCTTTTTATAGCAGTTAAATTCTCTCCGGTAAATACCATCGAAATTACATCCGTTCAATATTTAAGAGTAATTCTCATTTTCATCATTGGCAGCGAAATCAATGTTTTTCTCGACAATGTGGCAGAACATTTTTTTCCGATACCCGAAAAAATCGGTTTAAGGATTGCCATGCATCTCGTTTTCAGTGTTTTGTTTGCATGGGTTGCAGTTGTGTATTTCGAAAGTTTAATGGACAGCGGAAATCTGCTGAAAGAACCGGTTGTAAAACTGATGCTGGTTTTGGGTGGGATTTTTATTTTCATTCTTCTGGTGGTTTCTGTCGGGTTGCGCATTACCGAAAAGTGGATTCAATCGGTTAACGAACTGGAAGAATTGAAACAGGTAAAACTGATGGGCGATTACAATGCATTGCAAGATCAGTTAAACCCTCACTTCCTGTTCAATAACCTGAGTATTCTGAAATCGATGATTATTTACGACCAGAAAGCAGCGGTTGAATTTACCCAGAATTTCACCGATTTTTACCGGTATGTTTTGCAAAGCAGCGGAAAAACAACTGTGAGGCTGAAAGATGAAATCGAGTTGTTGCGCTCTTTTATCGCCATACACAAAGAAAGACTGGGCGACAATCTTCAGATAAAAATTGATATCGGTGATGCAATAACAGAAAAAAACATACCGCCACTTTCACTGCAGCTTTTGGTTGAAAACGCGATTAAACACAACATTGCAGGAAAAGAAAATCCGCTGGTGGTCGAAATTTTTTCGGATGAAAATACCATAACAGTTAAAAATAATCTGCAACCCAAAGAATCATCTTACTCAACCCGGAACGGGCTGAAAAACCTGGTTCAACGATACAAAATTCTTTCTGAAAAAGAAATTGTAATTACTCAAAACAATTCCACTTTTGCTGTTCAATTGCCTTTGCTATGAAGAAGGAAACAAATATTGTAATTGTTGAGGATGAATTGCACAACCAGCGTTTGCTGAGCGGAATGATTGCTGCTTTGCGTCCGCAATGGAAAATTGCAACAGTAATATCCAGTGTAAAAGAAGGTGTTGAGTATTTTTCGCAATCCGCGCCCGACCTTATTTTCATGGACGTGCAATTGCAGGATGGAGTTTGTTTTTCGATTTTTGAAAAGGTGGATATTGAAAGCCCTGTAATTTTTACTACAGCTTATGATAATTATGCCATTCAGGCTTTTAAGGTGAACAGCATCGATTACCTG
>DATITY010000481.1:0-3314 GCA_035467235.1 Draconibacterium sp.
TTCGTTGGTTCGCCACTTGATGTAAATGGCCAGAAAGTGGTTTACAAAAATCATTAAGAACAGCGAAGCAAGCCAGGTGATTAAAACCGGCGTGTCCAGTTCGTGAACTGCCGATTTGAAAGTAAACGGCAAAACCAAAAAAAGTGGCAACACATTAAAAAAGTGCAGTATCGATTTGTTGAGCATGTACTTTGCAATTCTTTTCCGTTTTACCGGAATCAGCAAAAACGGCTGAAAACCGAAAGTAGGCAGGCTTTGCACCATAATTCGCAAAACCAGTTCGAACCCTACATAAGCGAAAATCAGTGAGTTGAAAATCGGAACCTGAGATTGTCCAGGATGCGTTTTTTCCAGAAATTCGCTTAAATTAAAACCCATAAACAGCGCTACCGCCGAAAAATAGAGTGCAATAAAAATAAGCACTCCCTTTGCCGCCATGTTTTTGCTGAAGTATGCCGAACGGGTGAGTTCGCGCCAGCCAAAGTAAAAGAAGTTTCGTTTCATATATAAGATGTGAGATTATTAGATTTAAGTATCAAGACGATTGGTTAGTAAAAGTATTTTATAAAATGTTACAATGCAAACTCCGGGAATTGTTCTTTAAAGTGTTCTTTTATTTTTTCGGGAACAAAGAAAAACTGTCCATATAGAATAATATTCAAACTGATTATTAAAAACGAAATTAACAACAAAACCCAGGGTTGGTTTATTGAATAAACATGAAAAACCCTTGAAATATTATATGCCGCAATTGGGGTTTGACTTAACAAAACGACAGCCATTTGTATTTGATTTACATATTCAAGCAGCATAAATTTTTTGCCCGGAACTATTTGGATTTTCAATTTCTTTGGAGCTACAAAGTAGAAGTAAAACAAACTTGAAATTACCAACAAAGCAAAATAGGGCACAATAACCCATGCAATATTATTCACCATTCGCAGCAGTGTGAACAAAACCATTGTTCCGGCCAAAGTCATCAGCATTTTTGGCCAGCGATAAAATTCAAGAAAATATTTCCAAAGCAACCGGTTGTATTTGCGGGCCAGTTCTTTTTGTTTTTCCACTTTAATTTTACTGAATCCCGATATTCCAAAATTACCAAATGCATTATTCAATGCAATTTCAAACCTCAATTCAGGTTGATGTGCCCATTGATTTTCAATCGAGGATGCGAGATGATCAACCAATTCCATTTGTAAATCGTAATGATAAACAAAATGCTCACGGCAAAATGCAAAAAGTTTGGTTACCTGTTCTTCGGTTAGTTTTTTGTCCATCTCAGGCAGTTTTTGGATTTAACAAAACATCCATGTTCTGGATAAACGCTTTCATTTCGGTTAACAAATTCGATGTCTCTTTTTTCCCGTTTTCGGTTAAAAAGTAATATTTGCGCGGACGGTTATTTACATTCGTGATTTCAACACTCAGTAAACCTTTGGCTTCCAGTTTATGCAATGTGGGGTAAAGTGCACCTTCGGTAATCACCAATTCACCTGTAGTAATCTTCTCAACTTCGCGTGTAATCTGGTAACCATACATTTTACCCTGGTCGTTTAATAATTTTAAAACGATGGTGGAAAGACTCCCTTTAAACAGATTGTTTTTTTGCATGGAGTAAAATTAGAAAAAAATTGAATACCTAAGTTGCTTGGGTATTGTTTTTTTACGGGTGATGCGGTTTTTAACCGCAGTTAATGAAATCGAATTCGGGGATGAAATTATCGAACATTATTTTATCCACAGCCTTTATAAAATCGCGGTTGCAAACCGCGACACCCTATTCCAAAACATCCGTCAAAACTACACCATCTTTATACTGATAAATTTCTCCGGTAGTATTTAATATTTCAACCAGAATAACATAAACACCAAGATTCTGACGTTTTCCTGTCTCATCTTTACCGTTCCAGACAATGGTTCCGCTGGTTCCAAGAATTTCATTGTTGGCGAGTTTCATCACAAACCGGCCTGCCGAATCGAAAATGGAGATGTTGGCAATGTAACCCGGCTTTTCCAACTCGTAATTAATCTGATATTCATCGTTGTATCCATCGAAATTGGGGGAAAATGCTTCGGGCGAAAAAGTAACTTTTGGTTTGGAAACATCTTTCAGTTCAAACTGGGAATTTTGATAACCCGGTGTTCCGTATCCTGAAGTGGTTGAGGCCGAATGCCAGTTTTTGATATCGTTGGTTTTAGCCTCAAACGAAATTCGCTCCAGTGAAATCCCTTTTTCTTCAGCTAAAAGCAAATGGTGCATTTTTTCAGAATAAAAAAGCTCGTCGATAACCTGCATATTTTCGTCAAGCAAAACCACGTAATCGAAATCGTTGTTGTACGACGGAAATTTTTCCATCTGAAGAAAACATTCCCTGCATTTTATTTCGAACCAGGGAAAAACACCGTTTGTATCTTTGGTAAGCGCCAGATAATTTCCGGGCAAAAACATTCTTTTTGATTTTGAAAGCGGGTAAATTTGGGTCAACTCAAGTTTATTGTCGCGCGATGCAAGGTACAAACGGTTGGTGGAGATTTCTTTTCCGGAGTTATTGTAAATCTCAACATAATCGCTGCCACCGGCAACCGGATTGAAAAGAACTTCGCTGATTAATATATCGCCCGGCTGAATGGGTTCCAGCGGTTTTTCTTCAGCAATAACAATTACTTCATCCAAAATTACTTTATCGGCTGAATAGTCATTTGACATCCGAACCACAATTTGCAGCTTTTCGCCAACCAACCCTTTTTGTTCAGCAACTGCCGAACCCCAGTTACCAAGGTTTTCAGCATTGGTTTCGAATGGTATTTCCGCGCCGTTATCCAACTTGTAATAAGCTTTTAAATATTTAAGGTTGATGTTGGTATTGCTCCCGGTTTCTGATGCACTCAGTTTAATATCAACTTTTATATATTCAGTAATGTCGATTGTTGCAGAACGCCAAACCAATTCGCCGGTAATGTCAACTACTTCAAACCTGCCACCTGAGGTAATTACAGTTTTGGCATAATCGCCTGAATCAGCCAGTTTTACACCATCATAATTTAATGTCCAGTTGGTAATTCCTGAAAAATCAGATTGAATTGTTCCGTTTTCGCCACCCCAGATTCCTTTGTTGGGCACGGTAAAACTTTCGCGCCAGATTTCCTGTGCCTGCAAAGCACTGTTAAAAAAAAGACAAAAGAATATTAAGATTTTTGGAATATTGCTAATCATCACATTTACAATTAGAAGCAAAATACTAACTTTGAGCCGATTTAAAGATAGCTATTACATAATATTTTAAAAAGATTTACGAATGAAAGTTGCAGTT
>DATITY010000482.1:0-5800 GCA_035467235.1 Draconibacterium sp.
CAGTCATTAAATCGTTGGTATGAATTATTTTTCTTTCCAGACCTTCCTTTACTTTTACAAAGGGAACCTCGTCAAACTTGATTACTGCCATAATTGAAATCTTAAAAGTTAAGGGTTCAAGTTAATAAACATGATGAAAAAAAGGAGTAACAAATTGTAAAATGGAACAAAAAAAACAGCAACATAAGAATTTTACGGACTGGGCATTTTCCCAAGTTGCTTGTAAAATGGCAACGCAGGTGATATTTTCCCATTGCGTTTTTTCATGTTTTTAGATTTTGCATCCTTTTTGTGATTCAGCAAAAGACACAATCCAGCTGTAATTGAAAAAGTTTTATTGTTGGCAGGGTGATAAAAAGCGATCAGATTATCTGTTGCCAAAAAAGCCTGAACAAAATTGCCTTCATACTGAACTCCGCCACCCAAAGAAATATCGTTTACTCCGTGCAAATTCAAATTTTCGAAGACCGATAGATTTAGCCAGGATTGCATGGCTGTCAAAGTAAAAATATTCAGTAAATTATTATTCTGAAAGGCGGTTTGATTGGTAATTCCGAATGAATGTTTATCTGAATAGAGGTACTGATAATGTACAAGAGTTTTGGGAGCCAGTGCTAAAACAAACTTATTATCTTCAACAATTGGCTGATAAACCCCGGTTACTGAATCTTTTTCCTGTTTCACTAAGAATTGCGGAGCTTCATACCCCTGTTCTTCCGGGTAACGAACAGCGCTAACCAGATCGAAACCAACAAAATCATAGCTGTCATTCTGAATCATATTCATTGAGTTAAATCTGTTCCAGATTCCACCTAAATCCCTTACGCTAACTGAGATTGTACTTTTTTCATCTAGATAATAAGTAGCACCTGCATCAATCGCAAATCCCGGATTCTTATAAGCGCCAAAATATTTCAGGACTGCATTTTCTGATTCAATTGTATTGATGGAATTGTCACTATTCAAAATTACAGGCACAGGCAACACCAACCGACCTCCACCACCCGAAGAAAGTGTAACTACTTCTCCCTGCGGAGCACTTTTAATATCAAAAATCCAGTTGTCAGCATTTAAAAAAGCTGCACCAAACAACAGTTTTGCACGTAACCCAACATCAAGTATGCTATTCAAATTTTTTGCATAACCAAAAGCAAATTCACGGTAACCCATCGATAAAAGATTCATTTCATCCGAACTAAAATTTTGGTACCCGGGTGCCAGATTTCCGTTAACCAAAAACTCAACAACATTATCTTTAAAATTCATTATCGAACTAAGATTTTCCTTATAATAGAAACTGAATACACCGTTTTTTAACGGCATGCTTAAAAATGCCATGGGAATTGAGAAATCCTGCCTGATAAAGTTGTTGGGCTCAACGTGTTTGTAAAAATTATCAAAATCAATAACTGGATTTCCACCGGCAGTAGTTATAAGATCTGAAATTTTAAAACTCCCCTGATTAATAAATGAGAACCCACCAAATCCAGCTATCGAAATTTCAGTGGCATTATCAGTACGCATGTACGATGGATTATACATTTGAGCATAAAAGTTATTTTGGAGCATAAACAATGAACCTGTTATTTGTGCAAATCCCTTTCCATAAATCATCAGATTCAGAAAAAGAAAAATGAACATTAATTTTCGATTGATTTGGTGTTTATTCTTCATTTTTCCCCTGAACTACACCAATTAGCACAATTGAAACTTCAACCGGATAATGTGCCGAAATAGTATCGTTTTGATTTATATAATTTGTTGGTTCAAACCACGAAGTAAATTTCATTCTGTCGGAGTTGTTAAAACTCTGTAACTGCAACGAATCTAAAGAAATACGCCGAATGGTCTCAGATAAGGGCGGAGAACCACTCAAATCAGCTTCAATAAAAGGACCAGCAATGATGGCCGGGCCCAATTTATTGGGATTGCTTTTACTAAAAAACTCCATTTGCAGATTTAATGGGAACGGACAGCTATTTTTTACAGTGAATTCCAAATCAACCTTTGATAAACGGTAACTGCCCTGGATATAAAACGGGAAACTGTCGATAACCACAGATTTCTCAAATATCAAATCTGTCGGTATGGTTTTGACAGAATCTGAATAATCGAGCACTGTAAATGGTCCGGAAGAGTTGGGAATTTGTTTTTTCCAGTCGTAAATGAAATCTCTGAATTCCATTCCTTTACCATTAAATAATGGAGAAATAACATCAATTGCCCAATCTTCCTTAATCGTTATTTCACCGAATTTAAATTCATCGGTTTTGCATGACTGAAAAAGCAGATTAGCCAAAATCAAAATAAAAAGTAATGGATATATTCTTGTGTAATTGTTCATTAAAATGTAAATGCTAAGACAATGTAAAATTAAAAAAATCCTGCTCGAAACAAGTATCTTATATCGACTGAAAAACATTAGCTTTGCACAATCAAAAATAAATACAGCTAACACGTTAATATTCAATGATTGAACAAAAAAGCAACATACAAAAACAGTGGTATGTGGTATATACGCGTTCCAGGGCTGAGAAGAAAGTTCAAACCGAACTTTCATTAAAAAACATTGAGAATTTTCTGCCGATGCAAAAAAAACTGCGTCAATGGAAAGACCGTAAAAAATGGGTTGAAATGCCATTGATGTCTGGTTATTGTTTTGTGCATATTTCGCGTAAAGAATACGATTCGGTTTTACAAACCAATAATGTTGTTTGTTACGTACGTTTCGAGGGCAAAGCAGCTGTTATACCTGAAAGTCAGATAGATGGGCTGAAAAAAATGCTTAAACAGTATGATTTCGAGGTAAATGTATCTACTGAAAATTTTGCACCGGGAAAGAAGGTCGAAGTTATTGAAGGGCCAATGATTGGTCTCAGGGGAGAATTAGTTGAAGCACGCGGAAAGAATAAATTCATTCTCCGTTTTAACCAAATCAACAGTGTTGTTTCGGTTGAAATCCCGGCAAATCATCTAAGTATGCTTCCTGACGAAATTTGATGTTTCACCGTTTTGTTGAAATTTCAATGTGAACAATTAGTTTGGTAAAAGGAATTCGCCACAACTGCTTTTTCTATCTTTGTAAAAATTTTAAGATGAATTCAGAGCAAAAATACTTCCCTCATTTACGAGATATAAACCGTGCGAAAATCAACCTCAACGATGTAATTACACAAACACCTTTACAAAAAAATCTGAATTTGTCAGATGAATTTCAGGCAAATATTTTACTGAAACGCGAAGATTTGCAGGTTGTTCGCTCATACAAACTTCGTGGGGCTTACAATAAAATTGCACATCTCACACCCGAAGAATTAAAAAACGGGGTAGTCTGCGCCAGTGCCGGAAACCATGCACAGGGAGTTGCTTATTCCTGCCGGAAACTTGGTATCAAAGGGAAAATTTATATGCCAACAACAACACCTCAGCAAAAAATAAAACAGGTAAAAATGTTTGGGAAAGATTTTGTTGAAGTAATATTATCAGGCGACACTTTCGATGATGCACAGAATTCAGCATTGCTGGATTCAAATAAAACCGGGATGGCTTTTATTCACCCATTCGATGATCCACAAATTATTGAAGGTCAGGCAACGGTTGCATTGGAAATCTTACAGGACACAAAGGAAAATATTGACTTTATTTTTGTGCCTGTCGGTGGTGGCGGACTCATAGCAGGAGTGGGCGCTTATTTTAAACAGGTTAGTCCGCACACAAAAATCATTGGTGTTGAACCGGCCGGAGCGCCTTCAATGCAAAAATCGCTGGAAGCCGGCCATGTGCTTGAATTAAAAAACATTGACAAATTTGTTGATGGTGCTGCAGTACAGAAAGTTGGCGAATATACTTTTGACATTTGCAAAAAAGTGGTTGACCACATTATTGTGGTTCCGGAAGGTCGCATCTGTACAAAAATTCTGGATTTGTACAATCAGGACGCTATTGTTTTGGAACCGGCAGGAGCACTGTCAATTGCAGCGCTTGATTTTTATCGCGATGAAATTAAAGGGAAAAACGTGGTTTGCATTGTCAGTGGCAGTAATAACGATATTACCCGAACCGAGGAAATTAAGGAGCGCTCGCTTGTATATGAAGGATTAAAACATTATTTTATTGTGCGCTTTCCGCAGCGGG
This sequence comes from Draconibacterium sp., assembly GCA_035467235.1. GTDB lineage: Bacteria > Bacteroidota > Bacteroidia > Bacteroidales > Prolixibacteraceae > Draconibacterium. The sequence goes on from DATITY010000482.1 coordinate 4,135, forward strand.
CGGGCGCTTTGCGCATTTTCGTTGATATTGTACTTGGCCCGACTGATGACATCACTCACTTCCAATATTCAAAAAAAACCAACCGCGAAAAAGGGCCTGCAGTTATCGGAATTGAAGTTCAGAATAAAGAAGATTTTAATGGTCTTATCCGGAGAATGGAAGAAAATGGTTTCATTTATGAATATCTGAATGAAAAGCAGGATTTATTTCAAATTTTGGTTTAATCAAATCTTAGACGGTCTGACCTCAACAAAAAGCAGTTGAATTGATTCAAAAATCTTATTTTTATAAAACCGGTTTATCAATTACAAAAATATTCAATGAAATTCAACCGAAGAAGTTTTATTAAAAATACCACCCTGATTTCGCTGGGTGGAGTAATTTTACCGCACAATATTTATTCAAATATGAAAAATGGAACTTTGCCAAAAGCCGGTTTGAAACTTAGTTTCGAGCCGTATAATCTTCAGTTAAAACATGTTTTTACACTTGCCAACAGTTCGCGCACAACAACTCCTGTTATGCTCACAAAAATCGAATTTGAAGGAATTACAGGATACGGCGAAGCATCGATGCCTCCTTATTTGGGAGAATCGCAGGAATCGGCAGGAAAATTTTTGTCTGCATTAAATCTGCAACAATTCACCGATCCGTTCAGAATGGATGAAATCCTGGAATATGTAGATCAATCGGCAGTGGGAAATACAGCGGCAAAAGCTTCGGTTGACATTGCCCTGCACGATTTGGTCGGAAAAATAATGAACCAACCATGGTACAAAATCTGGGGACTTTCAGCTGAAAAAACACCTTTTACATCGTTTACAATCGGGATTGATACCGCAGAAGTTGTAAAACAAAAAGTAAAAGAAGCAGCAGGTTTTAAAATTCTAAAAGTAAAACTGGGTCGCGAAACCGACAGGCAAATGATTGAAACCATTCGGATGGTTTCAGATGTTCCGCTTTGTGTTGACGTCAACCAGGGCTGGAAAGACAAAAAAGAGGCGCTTGATATGATTTTCTGGCTCAGGGAAAAAGGCGTTGAATATGTTGAACAACCAATGCCAAAGGAAAAGCCGGATGAAATTGCCTGGCTAACCCAGAATTCACCACTCCCGATAATTGCTGATGAAGCGGTTCAACGCCTTTCGGATGTTCAAAGTATTGTTGGAATTTATTCAGGTATCAACATAAAATTAATGAAATGTACCGGAATGCGGGAGGCGCACAAAATGATTAACCTGGCTAAAGCCAGTAAAATGAAAGTTATGATTGGCTGTATGACAGAAACTTCGTGTGCAATTTCGGCAGCAGCTCAACTTTCGCCAATGGCCAACTGGGCCGATTTGGACGGAAACCTACTAATCAGCAATGATTTGTATGGTGGGGTAAAAATTGTTGATGGTAAAATTACTTTAAACGAATTACCGGGAATTGGAATCAAAACAATTTGAAATTTTCTGCTAAACTAAACGCGACTCCTGATTGTTTCATTTGTATGAAAACAATTTTGACAATATTAATAATGGGGCTCGTTTTTAAAATGAATGCACAGGAAAAAAACAAAACGGAGAAAGATGGTCAAAAAACTGAATACAGAAAACTGACCGAATTTGAGGAGTACGTAATCGTTAAAAAAGGAACGGAGCGCCCGTTTACCGGGGAGTAC
>DATITY010000483.1:0-3460 GCA_035467235.1 Draconibacterium sp.
TGAGAATTGCCTGCAAAAAAACACATTAACAGGGCAATAAATAAGACTGTTGCTTTCATTTAAATCCTTCGCTTACAAGTTAGTTTTCAATATTTACTATGGTTCCTGACAAACCACAAACGAATGTAAATATATCATACTGAAACAAATATTACAAGCATACCATTGAATCACCGGGCAGTACCTGAAAGTATTGCAAATAAATGACTGTTAATGACTTTTTGATGAAGCCATAACCTTGTCGGAATATTCCAATAACAGAGCCGACAGAAGAAAAACAAGATAAATGCTGATTTGCAAAACCGCATCCTGCAACGGTACATTATGAATGTCGATAAACGTTTTCAGCAGGCGAACTCCCTAAATACTAACCGGTGAAACGATGAGTTTTATTTTTAACGAACTGGCGTTTAGTATAAGAAAATAAAATATGTATTCATTCTGGAAGTTCATCAAAAGTAATAGTTTAATTTTATGATATACAGAATATCACATCTTGTTTTTATATTTTTTGACAGCAACAAGGATTTTAAAGATTTTGTTCAAAATAGAGTAGCGCGTAGCAGAATCGAACTGCTATCTTCGGATTGAGAAACCGATCTCCTAACCATTAGAGGAACGCGCCATAATTTCCAATTGCACAAATTACCAAGTGTAAATTTATACCTTTTCAATTAAATAATGAAACATAAATATCCTTTTGAAATTGATTTTTTTAGGTAAAGATATTATCCAACTTCGTTAAAGTAAAACCGACCAATTCTTTATTGAGAACCCTACTTCTTCTGATACACCCTCACCCAGTCCACCAGAAAAACATCGGGAAAAATGGATTTGGCTACTTCATCAAGGTTATTCGGGTATTCCATGCTGAGAATCATGTACTCTTCAATATTTGAAATTCCCTGGGTTATCTCATAAAATTTAAGTCCGTCAACATAAAAAATATATTTATCGGGGAACCATTCCAATGCAAAAGTGTGAAAACCCTCTCCCACTCCTTTCAGGTAACTTTGGCAACCGCGGGTTGATTGCTGGTTGGGGCCGTATGCCCAATGAACATTGTGAGAAACGATGTCTTCGCCCAGTTTGCGGAAACATTCCATAATATCGATTTCAGCACCATATTTTGCCGGGTCTTCACCTTTGGCAATGTCAGGTGATTGAATCCAGAAAGCCGACCAAACACCGCCCAGTGATTTCTGCACCTGTGCCCGGCATTCGTACCAGCCGTATTTCGACATAAATTTTCCCTGTGTGCCGACAGCGCTGCCAAACAGCGTATCGTTCTCGTTCAGGGCAAAAAGTTTCAGATATCCATCTTCCACTTTTACGGCTTTTGGTGAAACATAAGCGATTGCGCGTGGCCCAACTCCGCGAACTTTCCATTTTGTGGTATCCAGTTGATTCCCATTGAATTCATCGTGCCAAACCAGATTGTAACCCAGTTCTTCCGGGTTATATCTTTTGTCGGAAACCGGTCCCTGTTCGGGGCGTTGTGCATGAATTACGCCTGTTAGTAAAAGAATTAAAAGTGTTATCAATTGTCTTTTCATTTCTACTCTTTATCTGATTTTATTCCCGTAATATTTGCTTTGCCACTAAAACACCAAATCATGAAATTTCGCAAAACTGTACTGTAAAATAATTTTCAAGAATTTTAAAAATGACTTAATCTACTAATGAGATTTTCATTTTTCCTGTCATCGCGACGATAAGAGGATTTATTTAATCGAAGATATTTCTCCTCGTTCCTCGTAGAAATGACAGCTCTGATAATGCTTTTTGCCTTCAACTCATTATGCCAATAATTTTAGATGGTCACTTTGAATAACTTAATCTGTGAATCTGTGGCATTCATTTTCACAATTTCCTTTTTCATTTCTAATTTTTAATTTTTAATTGATAAATCCGTTTCCGCATTTCATCCAACGTTCCAATCACAACGTAATATTCGTATTCGTAAACACAATTTTTATAAAGAATTTCTTTTTTCACAGGTGCGATGTAAGAGGTTGCACCATCTTCTGCTTCTTTGCCCGGAACCCCGGCCATTCCTGCCAGAAATCTTATGCAAAGCGGATTGTAAACTGCTATTCCAAAATTGTTGTCATCCACAAAAGCCATCCAGTTTTCAGGCACATTTTCGTACCGGCCCCAAAAACCGCTCTCCAAATGTATGACTTTCGGTTTGCTGAGTGTGTCGTTTGTAAATGGTTCGGGTCCCAGGTAAGTAACCAGATTTTTAAGTGCTGAAACAGGGTAAACAGCCGGCAATTCCTGGTCGCATAAAATGCTGTCGCCATAAATATTATCAGTGCGGTGGATGGTCAGCCGGTTCCTTATTTTCAGAACATTTCCATCCAGTTTTGTCCATTGTTCCATTTCGGCTTCGGCAGGTTTGTTATTCATGTCCCACTGCATTGGAATACACTTCACATACAATGAATCGCTAGTTTGCTGGTAATCCAGAATTTTAGCCCGGTTGCGGAATGCATCTCCCACCTGAATCGGGTTCCACGGCCATGGCGACCAGTTTGTCGACTGACCGTCAGCTTTGCGGTCGAGGCTTTTACCGGCGTAATAAGATTGCTGAATGTATCGCCCCTCATCGGCAATATTTACCAGACTTCGTTGCGAACCCGAAAGTGAAATCCACGAAATGGCCCCTCCACGGGTGAGGTCGAATTTCACGGTAAGCGTCCCGTTATCGGCAACCAGATTTTCCGGAGTGCCTGATTTCAACTCAATACCGGTTTTCCCGGCACACGCGATAAAGGAAATCATTCCAATAAAAATCAAAATCTGTTTCATACTCAATTTTTAAAATCCAATATTCACCACTACCCACGCACTGCGCCCCACACCGTTGATTCCCGAGCCATGGGTGCGGTAATCTTCGTTGAAAATGTTTTCAAACCCGACTTTCAATTTTACCATTGTCCACTGGTAACCGGCAAAAAAATTAACCACTTCCCAACCCGGAGTTCCGCCCGCCGGAATCCGGTTGTCGCTTTTATCGCCTTCTGCCAGCCTGTCCTGCATTCCTGCAAAAAGCAACTCACTCGATACAAAGAATTTTTTCAAAGTATAAGTTGCCGCAACCTTTCCGTTAAGCGGCGGAATCCTGCGCAAAGGTTCATCTTTTGTAATGTTTTGTCCGTAAGTATATGAAATGCTGCTGTTTATATCCAAATTTGGTATAACCTTCCACAAAAATGCAGCCTCGCACCCGGTAATGAAAGCCTCTTCCACATTTTCCTTTTTATACACCTGGTAGCCATCAATAAATTCACCTTCTACTTTTACACGGGTAATCAACTGGTTCAGGTCCATATAATAACCGGCAATATTCGCCTGAAATTTCGGGAGATTGAGTTTGTATCCGGTTTCAAAATTGACTGATTTCTCTGGTTTTAGGTCGTAAGCCGGTACCTCGTAACGAAAATCCACAATTCCA
>DATITY010000484.1:0-2341 GCA_035467235.1 Draconibacterium sp.
TAATTTTGTTATCTTCTGTTCCTGCGCCTCCTGCCGAAGTTACATAAATACGCGACGGATCATATTTTTTGAATAATTCGATGTATTTGTTTTCCAGATTTGGATGCGGAAGTTTATCGCTTCCCAGCATCCAAACGTAAACGCTCGGGTGATTTCTTAACCACAACATCTGGTCTTTCCAGTAATTGGCAATCAAATCGATATCTTCATCGGTAACGGCGCCGCCATATTTTTCATGGGTTGGTTTCAGCAGGTATTCATCCCACTCCCAGTGGCAGCTCCAGCCAATCATAACCAAAACTCCATATTCATCGCAGAGGTCGTACAAATCTTCTGTTTTTCCCCAGAAACCTTCGCAACGGATGCTGTTCAGATTCATGTGTTGAACATACTTCATCTGGGCCTCAATACTTTCGCGCGAATCCTGAAGCAACATATCATCAACCCAGCCACCACCTTTCAGCAGTACAAATTTTCCGTTTACCTCAAATGCACGGTGTTTGTCCTCATTCAAATAACTGTTAATTTCCCTGATACCGTATTTCTTTTCAACTTTATCCAGAATTTTATTTCCGGAGATAAATTCAGTTGTAAAATTGTAGAGGTTGGCGTCACCCATTCCATTGGGCCACCAGAGTTTCACATCTTTTACCGAAAGCTGGCTGAAATCGGCGGGAGAAAAACTGCACGACACAGTTTCTCGAGGTTGCACGGTTACAGGTTTTTCAACAATTCCCAATTCATAATTTACGCGAAGAATACCTTCAATCGGTTTGTCTGAACTGTTTATCAATTCAGCTTGTATAAAAAGTTCGGCGGCATCGAGGGTTTGTTTGTTTACTTTTGAATACACAAAAGGACTTCTGATTTTCAATCCTTCATTTATCTCAAGCAGAACTTCCCTGAAAATACCGAGATTGCGGTCGCGTGGAAGCGGATTCCAGTCAACAAAACCGATAGAATATTCACCATCGGCATGTTGCCACATTTTTAACGCCACCGTATTTTTGCCCTCTTTTACAAATTCGTTTATGTTGAAAGTAAACATAAGATACGTGCCTGCAAAATTTTCCTTTCCTTCCACTTTTTTACCGTTTATCCACAAATCGGCACGATAGTTAATCCCGTTAAACCGCAGGCTGATAACCTTTTCGAGATCAGCAGCTTCAATATTAAACGAAGTCCTGAACCACCACGGATTTTTAAACTGTTCGGGATCCACTTTCTGCATATTGATGCCAAAATACGGATCTTCGATATATCGCGTGGTTGCCATACTGCCCAGCACAGTTCCCGGAACGATTGCATCAAGCCAGTCTGCATCATTAAATTCATTCAGGGAAACAGAACTTTCATCGGTTCCTGCCATTTTTTCGCTGGTTTGCATTTTCCAGCCCGTTGAAAGTGTTTCAACCTTTGCCGTTAAAGGTTTTTCTGAAGTGTTACAAGAAGCCATAAAAAACAATCCGGCGATGAAAAGCCAGACTTCCTTTTTTAAAAAATTTGTATGTATCATTTTTTGATTTTTATTGTATTTGATTCACTATCCGGCACAATATTCAACACAAGCAAATAAAGAGTAACCGGAGTAAAAAAACTTCCTTTATTTTAATCAATTTACATTATCTTTTAACCTTTCATTTAAAATTTAAAGTATAATTTCGCATATCAGGTTAAGATTTATAAAGTCTGTTTTTTAATTGTGAATTAAAATTTTATTAAATGAGAACAATTACCATTTTAACGTTGCTGGTTAATATCCATTTAGCAACCTTTTATACCGCAGTTGCCCAATTACAGGAAAAACAACCAACCGAATATGTAAATCCTTTTTTGGGCACTGACTTCTTTGGGCATACATTTCCCGGCGCTTCCCTGCCGTATGCGATGGTTCATTTAAGCCCGGATACCGGAACTGAAGGCTGGACTTATTGCGCAGGCTATGTTTATTCTGATAATTCTATTATCGGATTTAGTCATACACACTGGAGTGGCGTTGGAATGGTAAACGGCGGTGAAATAATGCTGATGCCAACAGTTGGTGACAAGCTTCAGATTGTTCCCGGAACGCAAGAAAACCCGGATGCAGGATACCGTTCACGTTTCAGCAAAAAAGATGAATTTGCATCTCCCGGTTACTATTCGGTTTTACTGAAAGACTATGATGTAAAAGTTGAACTTACGGCAACCCAGCGGGCTGGATTTCACCGGTACACATTCCCGGAGGCAGATAATTCCAGAATCATTCTTGATTTGGGGCACCAGATTGGGAATATGAAATCATCTGAACTTTCGGAATTGAAAATTGTAAACAACAACAGGATTGAAGGCTGGAAAAGCG
>DATITY010000485.1:0-2797 GCA_035467235.1 Draconibacterium sp.
GGCAGATGGCAATTATTGCCTGGAGGTATTATGTTACCAGAAATAGTTTGGATTAAATTGCTTAAATTTATATAAAACTATTATTATGGATGATAAATCAACACATGTAAAGCTATTTGTTGGATCGCTGATCGAGATTCAAAGGTTGCAACTGGACCTGGATGACCAGCAGATACCCTCCCTGGTGCGCAATAATTTTCAGTCAGGTTTGCGTTCAGGTTTTTACGGAGGATCTCCAAATCAGGTTGAACTCTTTATTTTTGAAGAAGATCTCAAAAAAGCAAAGCCAATTTTGGCTGCTTTTGAAAAAGAAATGAAAGACTAAGCCAAAGATTTATTTTTTCTTTTCTTTAAATTGCAATATATTTGCAGCCCTAAAATACGCTTCTTGGCGCATCCCGATAGATATCGGGAGAATGCGCATCTGATTTTTCGAAATCAGGGGTGAAAAAATAGTAAGGCCTCGTGGCGCAATTGAATAGCGCATCTGATTACGGCTCAGAAGGTTACTGGTTTGAATCCAGTCGAGGTCACGAATAAATGAAAACCAACGCGCTGCGTTGGTTTTTTTATTGGAACAAGTGTTGCAAATGCATTTGCATAAGCTTGTGGAAATAAAAAAAGCAAATCCATCGAAGATGGGATGAGTTGAAAGTTGGAAAGTTAAAAAGTTAAAAAGTTTTAATGTTACATTTTGGTTATGCTCAGACCGATATGTTTTCATGCTGAATCGGAGCAATTTGGATCAGCATAGCTAATCCAGTCGCGGAAATTAGTTTATCCTTGTAAAAAAAGCAAATCCATCACAGATGGATTGTTTTTCATGCTGACTTCGAAACATGGGCACCAGTTAAGTGAAACACATAATACTTCATTCAAAGCTGATTATGTTGAAAAAGTCTCAAATAAATATAAAAACTGATTTAAATCATGATCCACAATAAAAAAAATCAGTTAATTAGCAATCTCTTTTCTAAAGAGTATGCATTTTAGTTAGAATTAATATTGATTATCGAAGTTTAATTTCGGGGGAATGTTAAACTTCATCCTTAGAGATCTTGGTTTTTAAGGAATTTTTTAGGGTTCAAATGATTTCATTATTTGAAAATCCCTAATTATGAAGCTGTCTTAACGTTTACATGAGACAGCTTTTTTTGCTAAAAATATATGCCCCAGTACAAACGGCGAATTATTGCAGATAACCCGATTAAAAACCATTCGCACTGTTATAAATTCTTTTAGATCAGCATGGTCCTGCTTCTGACCTTGCAGTCAATTTTTTGTAAAAAAATCCATTGGATTTTTAAAACCTGTTATTTATCAAAATATTCCGCAGTCCGGGTTCTGGTCTTTATGAAAAGTGTAAATATTGAAGCCAAAATCAAAAACACACCGGCCAGCCGGATCACATTGACCGGATCCTTTTCGAGCAGGTCATAAACAAAAAATTGTACGGTAAGTATCTGCAAGATCATCGGAATCACGATAAACATATTGAAAATACCCATATACACCCCCGTTTTATTTGCAGGCACGGCGCCGGCAAGCAACTGGTATGGCATAGGCATCATGGATGCCCAGGTTAGGCCCTGTCCAAACGCGGCCAAATAAAGTTCACTTATTGCCATGCTCTCCACACCAAAGGGATTTGGCAGGGGAAACAAAACGGTGCCATGATCCAGCAGAGGAATGCTGAGTATGGCAATCCCACCGACGAGCAAACTGACAAAATGTACACCCTTCGCCCCTATTTTTCTTGCGAGCGGCACCTGAGCAAAAGCAATCAAAAAGCAGATTATGTTATAGGTACTATTAACCTGTCCGGTAAGTATTTGAGAAGAAGCATAGGCTGAAGAGGTGCTGATGACCTCTTCTATATTGATGTCCTCAAGAGGAATACCGTATTGCGTAATGGCCAAAGTGGACGTTAAGTACATCCAGTAACAGAACATGGCATACCAGAAGAAAAACTTAACCGGAATGAGTTATTTCATGGCAGGGGGCATTTGCTTAAATGCCTCCGAAATATCCATCCAGGTACGAACTACTATATTGCCTTTACTTTTTTCCTCCTGCAGCCTCTTAAGTTCTTTGGTATCAGGCGGAAATTCTTTGGTAGTCAATACTGAAATGAGCACCGAAGCGATCGGTGCTATTGCACCAATACCAAATGCCCAATAGGTAGATACAGGAATACCATTGTCCATCTTATCGGTTAGGGCAAAAAAACCAAGTGAGACAAGAATAGCAGGAGTAAAATTTGCCAGGGTAATTCCTAAACCGGTAAAAAAACTTTGCATCAAAAAGCCGAGGGAATGTTGTTTTTTGTGAAGTCTATCAGAAACAAAGGCCCTGTAAGGTTCCATGGCTATATTGTTACCGGCATCCAGTATCCAAAGCAGGGAAACCGCCATCCAGATCGTGCTTGAATAAGGCATCATCACCAGTGCTATGCTGGCGATGATCGCCCCAAAAAGAAAAAAAGGTTTTCTTCTGCCAAAACGCGGAGACCAGGTGCCATCGCTAATGGCTCCAACTACAGGCTGTAACAACAAACCGGTAACTGGTCCGGCGAGCCAGAGCAGGGGCATATCCGCCTCATTGGCACCCAGGTATTTATAGATGGCACTCATATTGCTTTGCTGCAGACCAAAGCTGAACTGAATGCCAAAAAAACCAAAATTCATATTCCAGATCTGCCAGAATAGAAGTTTTGGTTTTTTAATTTTCATTTGAAATCTATTTAATTTTCCGACTCACCCAGTAACAGATCAGGGATCTGATTTCTCTCAAACTG
>DATITY010000486.1:0-2439 GCA_035467235.1 Draconibacterium sp.
GCAAATGCTTTTACCGATTCGTAACCCAGCCCACTGTTGCCGCCGGTTACAATGATTACTTTTCCTGTTAAATCAGGAATATTTGCAGTGGTCCATTTTTCGTTGCTCATAATTTCTTTATTTCGATAATTTAAGAATATCCTTTGGTCTAAGTATTTTTTCGGGATATCCATTTAACATTGAATTTATCATGGCTAACCCAATTTGAGTTGTATTTACCACCGAATTTGGGGCAATGAATTTAATGATTTTTACCAGCCACATAAAATAGTCGTACATAAACTGGTAACTTTTTGTTCTGGATTTTATACTTCGTAACGGAATAATTGCGCCAGGTCTGAACATAAATGCCTGTTTAAAACCCAGGTTGAGCAGGTCATTTTCGGTTTTTCCTTTCACCCGTGCCCACATCATTCTTCCCTTTTCTGATGAGTCTGTTCCTTCGCCCGAAACATAATTAAATGTCATTTTCGGATTAATTTTAAAAAGAGTTTTAGCCAGCGCCAGCGTAAAATCGTATGTAATTCGTTTGTATTGTTCTTCTTTCAATCCGGCGGCACTAATACCGAGGCAATAAAAACAAGCATCGTATCCCAAAAGCTTGTCTTTTACTTCAACGAAATTGGTAAAATCGGAATGAATCAATTCCTTCAATTTTAGATGTTTTATGCCCAGTGGATTTCTTCCAATAACCAATACTTCAGAAATAGAATCGTGGTCCAAACATTCCAGCAAAACACCCTTTCCAACCATTCCGGATGCACCTGTAATAATTACTTTTTTCATGGCTGATTTTAATATAGCTACCGTTATATTACTTCCTGCATTTGGCGGACTTGTTTCAGCAGCATTTTCTTTGGAACAAACGGAACCAGATTGAACATGATTCTTTGAGCAAAAGTTACACCAGTAATAACATCGAGTTTACCTTTTAACATGCCATTATAACCATCCTCTGCCACGGTTCTTGCACTGGCAGTTTTTTGAAACATGGAAGTTTTATCCATGCCCGAAACACGGCCAAATTCAGTTTCAGTGGCACCTGGCAGAAGTGCGGTAACTGTAACATTAGTGTCGCTCAATTCTTCGGCAATTGCATTACTGAAAAAAGTTACATATGCTTTCGTTGCAAAGTAAACAGCTTGAAGTGGTCCAGGTAACAAGCTTGCTGTTGAAGATATATTTAAAATTCTGCCTTCATTTCTTTTTACCAAATCGGGCAGGAATAATCGTGTTAACGAGGTTAATGCAACAATGTTCAGGTTAATCATTGCAAGGTCAAGTTCCCGTTCTCTCTCATGAAATTTACCTAAACCTCCAAAACCAGCATTATTGATTAGAAAATCAACCTGTATTCCTGTTTTTTTCACTTCATCATAAATCTCTTTTGGGGCTGTCGGTGCAGCAAGATCTTTGGTTATTACCATCACTTTTACTGAATACTTATTCTCCAGTTCATTTTTTAATTTTTCCAGCTTTTCTTTGCTTCTGGCAACAATAACCAAATCACCACCTTTTTCAGCATGTATAATTGCAAGTTCTTTTCCAATTCCTGTTGATGCACCTGTGATTAATGCAGTTTTTTTTGTTTTCATTTTTATTGTATTATAATATATATTAATGTGAGTACTTACTCGCTTTTTAAAACAAATTTTTTTAATTAAAGTTCATACTTCTTTAAAAGAAGATTAATAATATCGGTTGCATTGACATTTGATCCTTTTAACACAGAAGAACCCAATGAGTCGATGAATAAGATAATGAGCTGGGATTCCAATTGTGGCGATTCATAATTCAGTTTTTGAAAAGCGTTTGTCAGGGCCATGTGTAATGGTTCCATTTTTTTATCGCTGTTAATTTCAAGTTCCCATTTTAATTTATACTGCAATTTCCAGAAATCATAGTCTGCTTTGTCCACTTTCCTTGTCATTTCTATGGCTTTGCGAATTACCTTTTTGGGCTCTGTTTCCATTACGATGTCAACCATTAAGGTTTTCATCTTAATTTCACCTTCTTCAAGAATAGTTTGTAACAGACCTTCTTTGTTTCCAAAATGCCTGAAAATTAAACCTTCTGAAACCTCTGCAACTTTTGCTATTTTGCTGGTTGAAGTAGCATAGAATCCTTCTTTTGCAAATAACTGCAACGCAGCCTGCAGTATTTTTTCTTTTTTATCAGTCATATTGAAAGTGAGTAATCGCTCACAAAAATAGAATTATTTTTTGAACTTCAAAATTCTCAAATTGTTTTTTTTTGAATTAATCGGTTTGTTCAGCTAACAGATGCTTAGTTTTTAGACTCAAATCTATGATAATGAAAGCATAGAAAAAGAAATAACCCTTCTCTCTGTTTTGATTTCAAAAAGTATGGTTCTCTTAAAATCGTATTTTGTAGAATTATTTTGAATATAGCTTTTCCCGAAGTTCATGAATTCTTTCA
>DATITY010000487.1:0-7018 GCA_035467235.1 Draconibacterium sp.
ACACCACTCAATGCATTTCCCCTATTGGCAGGGAAAGCGCCCGAATAGTAATTCACTTCACGGATAAAGTCTGCATTCAAAATCCCAACCGGTCCACCCGAAGCGCCCTGCGTGGCAAAATGGTTTATAAACGGCACTTCAACACCGTCTAAATAAAACCTGCTTTCCGAAGGTCCGCCGCCACGAATTATTATATCGTTGCGAAAAGCAGGAGTTGATTGCACCCCGGGAAACGACTGAATAACTTTCGAAATGTCGCGGTTGGCGCCAGGACTTTTCTCTATTTCGCCGATACCAATTGTACGTAAAGAAACCGGGCTTTCTTCTGTTTTTATAAATGGTGATGCCTTTACAACCACCTCTTCAATCTGCTGTTTCTGTTCCTCCATTTTAATTTCAATGGTGTTGGCATTGGCATTACTTACTTCAATTTCCGACGAAATCGCCTGTTTGTATCCAATAAACGATGCTTCGAGCCGAATGAATCCTGGATTTAATCCTTTTAAAATGAAATTACCATCCAAATCGGTGATTGTACCAGTATTTGTGCCCGATACAACAATGTTAACAAACGGAAGTGGTTCATTACTAACTGCATCAACCACTTTCCCGGTTAATGATGCCTTTTGGGAAAACACAGCAAAGGGGATAATTAGAATGAGGATCAATATCTTAAATGTTTTCATATTTTATCTTTCTGTTGTTGGTGTCTGAAAAAATCGGTTTATATTTTATTTAATGCGCGCAACTAGCTTGCTTACAATTTCTTTTGCAGTTGTAATGGTTGACAAATCGGTAAAAAGTTCACCGGTTTCACCTGATGGATGGCTGTGACCGATTGGGTTTAGATAATATTCTGATTTTGGTGATGAAGGAGTAATAACAGCCTCGTAAACCAGCGCAGGTTGAAGAGAAGTGTTGTAATTTAAATTTTCAGGAAACTTGTTGTTGTTCCAAAAATCATTTGAATCCCAGGGTTGGTTTATTTCAAAAAGCACCCTGAACGATTTGTTGCCCGATACTTTAGAACCTGTACTTAATGTAAAATTTCCTTTTGGAGTTGCTCCGGTAAGCGCATCGGGAACTGCTGTTTCCGATGATGGAGCATATAAACCATCAGCTGCTTTAATGTTCCTTTTATGCGACCAGTAAGGCAATGCAGCAGGTCTGCGAACTTCTCCCGGTTCATTTTTCCATTTTCCAGGCTCCGCTTCTCCGTGCCCGAAAACACCTTTGGCGAAATATTGAGTTACGTAAAGCGTTTCAATGTAATTTCCGTCCAAATCCTCTATCCAAATGGCAAATGAGGGATGATTGTGGTATTTACCTTTAATAAATTCAATTTCCAGTTTTGTATTTATTTGTTCCGGTGTGGTTGTGATTATTTCTTTTTCATTTGTCAGTTTTTGCTGCGAAGCGCAACCTGCAAAAAGAATAATTAGGAAAAAGGCTATCGTTGTTTTCATTTTAATTCAATTTTGTTTAAAAATTACTTTGCAAAGATAAACAAGAATTTGTTCGTTTTGTTAAGAATAGCAATCATTTTTTTATATTAGCAATCGATAAAATTGAAAACATGCGGATTGTAATTCAAAGGGTATCAGAAGCTTCGGTGAAAGTGGAAGGTGAAATAATTTCAGCCATTAAAAAGGGAATACTGACTTTGGTTGGAATTGAAGATGCAGACACTCAGGATGATATTGATTTTCTGGTAAAAAAAATAGTTCAGTTGCGCATTTTTGATGATGAAAACGGAGTGATGAATTTATCGGTTCAGGAAATTGATGGTGAAATTTTAATAGTAAGCCAGTTTACTTTACATGCCAGCACAAAAAAGGGAAACCGGCCATCGTACATCCGCGCCTCGAAACCCGATTTTGCCATTCCGATGTATGAAAAGTTTATTGAGGCAATGGAAAACGCATTTGTCAAAAAGGTTGGGACTGGTCGTTTTGGTGCCATGATGGATGTTTCGCTCGTAAATGAAGGTCCGGTTACTATTATCATCGATTCGAAGAATAAAGATTTTTAGACTGAAAACCTTCTAATCCCAATTTTTAATGAGATATTGGGATCGTAATCCCAGTTTTTATATATAATTTTGGGAATATAATCCCAGTATTTAATTATTGCATGATACAAAGGTTACTCGAAAATATAATTATTCAGAAATTTGGCAGGAAAAAGGCTTTGATAGTTTTAGGAGCCCGTCAAACCGGAAAGACAACACTAATTAAAAAAATAATCAATCAAATTACTGAACCAACACTGATTTTAAATGCAGACTTGCCCATTGTTCAGCAGCAATTGGAAAATCCGTCATTAAATACCTTAAAACAAATCTTTGGAAAAGCAAAATTGGTTTTTATTGATGAGGCACAGCGAATTCAGAATATTGGAATTACACTAAAAATAATTATCGATGAAATTCCAGATGTCCAAATCATTGTTACCGGTTCATCAGCATTCGAACTTTCAAATACGGTAAATGAACCGTTAACGGGAAGAAAATTTGAATACCGGCTTTATCCAATCTCCTGGATGGAGTTGGTTAACCACACGAATTATATTGAATCACTTTCTCAACTTCAGCAACGAATTATTTTTGGGATGTACCCTGACGTAATAAATAATTTGGGTGAAGAAAAGGAGACGTTGCTAAATTTAACAGAAAGCTATTTGTATAAAGATATTATTGTGTTTCAAAAAATTCGAAAACCGGAATTTGTGCAAAAGTTATTACAGGCTTTGGCATTTCAGGTTGGAAGTGAAGTTTCGTATAATGAATTATCCATTTTATTGCAAATTGATAGAAAGACAATTATTCATTATATTGATTTGCTTGAGAAAGCTTATGTAATTTTCAGACTACCTTCATTTAGCCGGAACTTGCGAAACGAGTTATCATCTAAAATTAAAATCTATTTTTACGATACCGGAGTTAGAAATGCTTTAATTGGTGATTTCAGACCCTTTGAAATGAGAACAGACAAGGGAGCTTTGTGGGAAAATTTCCTAATATCTGAGAAACTTAAAACCAATCATTACAGCGGGAAATATGTAAAATCCTATTTCTGGAAAACACACCAGAAAAAGGAAATCGATTATATTGAAGAATCGGATGGGAAACTGGTTGCATTTGAAATTAAATGGAAAGCAAAATTAAAAACCGATGTCCCTAAATTATTTACGGATACCTATAAAAATTCTACTTTTGAATTGATTTCTTTCGAAAATTTTCATCAGTTTCTTAACAATGGATAAACAAAACATTACAATCACCGAAGCCCAGCAAATGGTTGACCACTGGATAAAAACCATCGGCATTCGATATTTCAGTGAACTAACCAACATGGCTATTTTAACCGAAGAAGTGGGTGAGCTGGCCCGGATAATCGCCCGGAAATATGGTGACCAGTCGTTTAAGAAATCGGATGAAAAATATGAACTTGGCGACGAAATGGCAGATGTGATGTGGGTTTTGATATGTCTGGCAAATCAAACCGGGGTCGATTTGAATGAAGCTTTTCTGAAAAATATCGAAAAGAAAACGCTGCGTGATAAAGATCGTCACCGAAACAATGAAAAGTTGATATAAAAATTTAATTTTAAGAGTTAAATCAGCAAAAATTTGAACAATGAAAACAAAACTAATTCTATTAATTATGACAATTTTAACAACTGCGGCTTGTTCCGATAAAAATCCAGATCCTGCAAAATGGTCTGACGATGAAGTTAATAGCTGGTACGAAAAAAAAGAATGGTTGCAAGGCTGGAACGTTTCGCCGGATGCTTCAGTCAACAAACGGAATTTCGCAATTTATTATCATAAAAATCCACGACATTGGGATCAGGCATTTCATTTTTTGAAGTCAGCAAATCTGCAGGAACTTCCGCTGGGAAAGCAGGAGCTGGAAGGGGAACATCTTTTTGTCAGCGTGGCCGAATACTATGGAAAACAAAAACCTGATGCACTTTACGAGTCGCATAAAAAATACATAGATATTCAGTATGTGATTAAAGGTGAGGAGATTATCGGATTGACCACACTCGACAAGGTAGCTGTCAGAGACCCTTACAGCGAAGAAAAAGATATTGCATTTTACGATTTCGATGGTGGCGATTATTTGAAAGCTACTCCCGAAAATTTCTTTTTATTTTTTCCCGAAGATGTTCACCGCCCATCCATTACAACCGGTGATTCAGTTTTGGTGCGAAAAATTGTAGTGAAAATAAAAATTGATTAATTTTTCCGGGTAGTAATATAATCCATCAATTCAATTAACGACTGACGGGCTTCACAATCGTTAAACTCCATCAGTCCGTTAATAGCTTTTTCCTTGAATTCGATCATTTTGGTTTCGGCATATTCAAGACCCCCTTTTTCTGTGACCATTTGAATAAGCTCTTTTACAACCGACGAGTTTTTGTTTTTGTGCTTGATTAATCCTAAAATCCGTTTTCGTTCCGATGATTTTGAATTATTCAAAACATAAAGCAGCGGCAGTGTAATTTTCTTTTCCTTGATATCATTTCCAGTTGGTTTGCCAATGATTCCCTTTGCCTGGTAATCAAAAATATCGTCTTTAATCTGAAAAGCAATTCCAACATCCTGCCCGATTCGGTACATTTTTTCTACCACTACTTCGTTTTCTGTTACTGAAGCAGCGCCAATGGCCATACTAGTAGCAATTAACGATGCTGTTTTTTTCCGGATAATTTCGAAATACGTTTCGTCGGTAATATCAAGTCTACGGCTTTTTTTCATTTGAAGTATTTCACCTTCAGCCATATCCTGGACGGCACGCGAAATCAGGTGCAGAAAATTGTATTTTTTATGCTCAAGCTGAAGCTGGAGTCCTTTGGCAAGAATGAAATCACCCACCAAAACAGCCAGTTTATTTCGCCAGAGTGCTTTTACAGAAAAAGTTCCTCGGCGTTCGTATGATTCGTCAACAACATCGTCGTGCACCAAAGTTGCCGTATGCAGCAATTCAACCGAGCAGGCAGCAAGCTTTGAAAATTCGTTGGTTTCGCCATGGAGTTTTGCTGAAAGAAAAACAAAAATCGGGCGAAGTTGCTTTCCCTTGGTACGATACAGGAAATTTAATATGGTAGCCAAAAGAGGAATATCACTTTGCAACGATTTTTTAAAATAAGGTTCAAAATCTTTGAGTTCCTGTTCAATCGGCGATTTAATTTTATTTATCGTTGTCATTTAACTGAGAAACCTCTCTTTTTAATTTAAAAACGAACATAGAATAATTTCAGTGAAAAACGGAAAAATTTGTCTAAAAAAAGAATAAAAAAGTGGTCTTATTCAAAATAATTTCAAATTAAATTGAGTGGATAGCATTAATCTTAAATATTTATATATTTGCATTTATAAAATTTTGTAATAATGTTAAAAATCAAGGAGTTAGACACGGACAAGCTTGAAATAGCAGCAAATATGCTCAGAGCAATGGCGCACCCAATGCGAATTGCTATTCTTAAACACCTTGAGGGCGGCAAAAAATTAACCGTTACCGAAATTCACGAATTGTTAGGCATTGAACAATCAACAACATCGCATCATCTGGGGATTTTAAAAGATAAAGGTGTACTTTGTGCCAAACGCGAAGGAAAAAATACATTCTATTTTTTAAAATATGAAATTCTAAGTCAGATTGTGGATAGTCTGCACACATGTACATGCGAGTAATTTGATTATAAATTCTTTAACCAACCAACATTTCTATCCGTTTTTTCTTCCGGTTTCCAATTTAGTATAAATCTCACGCCGCGCAAGTCCTGCAATTTGAGTGTCATACTTTTCTATAAATTTTTCAACTGCCTGTTTATCACTTTTTGACAATTCGCGCAAAGCCCATGAAAGTGCTTTGACAATTAGTTTTTCGCGATCGTGAATTACTTTTTCGCAAATCATTAGTGTACGTTTTGTGTCGCCAGTACCGCCGCGTGAGCGTAAATTAAGTGCTACTGTTGAAACGATTGCAGTTCTTTTCCACCAGAGATTTCCTGTTTCCAGCCAGTTCAAAACATCCGAATCTGAAATTTGGTTTTCACGCCACGCCCAACCCGAAATCATCACCGAAAAGCAATCGGTTGTCGCCCAGTTATCCATGTTTTTTCCCAACTCTTCCAAATCTTTTAAACTTAATAGTCTGAGGACAGCTTTGTTTTTCGAAAGCAGTTCGTAGGCCAACTGGTTACATTCGAAAATTCGGGTTGCAACGAGCTCTTTTGAAAATTGAATTAGTTTTTCAGGAGGCCAGTTTTTTATTTCAGTCCACCATTCTTTTATCAATATTCTAAAATCTGGTGTTCTGACTCCCAAATATTCCATTGATGTTGGGAACATTGTTTTTGAAGTTTCCCTGCGGTTGGGATCGGCAACAAATTCGAGTTCTGCTATTATTTTCGAGATCATTTTTCGTTATGTTACTTTTGCTAAAGTTTGTAACAATTATCGTTGCAGCAATTCATTTTGTTTATTTTTATCCCAATATCAAAAAATTTATGAGAAAAGGAGGATACTTACTTTTATTGCTGGTTGTAATCATTGCTTTCTGGCAGGTATTTTTTTTGCAAAACGGCATGAAATGGGATTTTGTCGATGCCTTTCTTCCTTCGAGGTATTTTTTTACTGAATCTGTTTTAAACAACCAGTTTCCACTGTGGAACCCATATCTGCTGTACGGAACTCCAATTTATGCAGACCTGGTTTCGGTGTTCAACCCCGAATTCTGGATTATCGGGAATATTTTTGGTTACTCAAATATTACTTTGCAATTTGTGTTTCTGACATATATTTTTCTTGCAGGGGTTTCATTTTTCTATTTTTTGAAACAGTTCAATTCAGATTCACAAATTTCGATTGGATTATCGGTTGCTTACATGTTATCGGGTTTTACAATCGGAAATTCGCAACATGTGGCATTTGTTTGCGGGTATGCATTAATTCCTTTTTTAATAGCCAGTTACTATCAGTTTGTAAGGGAACTAAATAAAACCA
>DATITY010000488.1:0-3634 GCA_035467235.1 Draconibacterium sp.
TTTATCGAAAGAAATTTAACAGGTAGCAAACCTGGGCTTTTTTGGTTCGATTTATACAAATTGGGTTTATACTCCACTTTGAAAAACCAATAAAATAAAGTTATTCGATCCCACCGGGATCGCGTATCAGGGAGATCGGACTTTCTATAAGCATGTGATGCCTCTGGCATCGGAGGAAATTCAAAATTGCCTGGTTCAGTATAAAAAAAAGAGTTGTTTGCCGCAGCCAACAACTCTTTTACTTTTGAACTTTTTTATCATTCAAGCATTCAAGCATTCATGCATTATCACATTCCCGCATTCAAGTATTCCCGCCTTATTCATCCAGCTTTATCTCCCCGTACCGGCTTTTTACCACTACATTTCCACCGCCGGCTGTTCCTACTTTTCCTTTTAACTCGTAACTTGTGTTTTCTTTCATCCGGTTTCCCTTAAATCTTTCTTCAGGATATGAAATTCCGCAATATTCGCAATTTGCATCAACCGTATAGCTGGCATTGTTTAAACCAAGCGAAATCTGTCCGTAGGAATTAGAGATTGAAACCGACTCAAAATCCGGAGCTATTTCAGCAACTTTAATTCCACCATACCCCGTCTCTATCTTCAAACTTGAAGCGAGATACCCGATTTTCAGTTGGCTGTATTTTGTGTTTGCAGTCACCGATTTAACTTTTCCGAAATCGAATTTATCATATTTTGATTCGATTTGAACGATGTGACCTTTGTCAAATTCAACCGATGAATATTTCGATTCAAGTATTAAATCATTAATTGTACCCAGAGATATGTTTGAATATTTGATGTCGATATTTGCATTGCCTGTAGTTTCAATATTGCCTTTGCCATATGCGAGCATAATATTCATTTTTCCATTGGCCGGCGCTGTTAATTCGTTGGCAGTTATATTTCCATATTGAATATCAAAATCGCCGCTGGCATTTAACTTGTTTACAACTGTATTTCCATATTTATTCGAAACGATTAAGTTTTTATCCGATGGAACGTTAATCTCATAATTGATGCTGAATTCACGCTGACTTTTAAAGTTGTTTTCAATCGAAGTTACTGCTTTTACGGTGGTTCCGGTTTTGCTGAAATCCACGTCAATCATGTTTAAAAGTTCAGTTGCTTTGCTTGCACTTGACGCTTCAACCGTAACAAGCACATCGATTGTAATTTCGGTTCCACCTTCGTTTTTAAATTTTACTTCTCCAAATTTATTGGAAATATCGAGTGTTTCAACACTGCTTGCCGACCACGATTCGTGGTATTTTTTTGTTTTTTCCTCTGCCAAAACTGTTCTTCCGGCTCCAATAATGATAACCAGAATGAGAAGCGCTGTAATCTTAAATGTTGTTTTCATTGCTATTGTTTTTTTGTTGTTTTACTTCCTGTAATTTGTTCACTATCATATTTATAATTTCGAGTTTTGCCTGGTAGTATTCCAGCATCGCATTTATCACCCGCTCGTCGTTTGGATTTGCGGCCAGATCAGCCTGAAGAGCTTTAAACCTTTCTTCAAACTCGGTTAATTCGGTATTCATCAAATCCTGCTCGGTTTCAGATATAAAACCATCATCTTTTAATGTATTCCATTGGTTTAATCCAACACTGATTGCGTTTGTATAATAAAACTCAACTTCTTTATACTCGGGCGAAACCGATGCCAGCGTAAATTCAGAGTTGCCGGTAATGGGATTTTCATTATGGTTATCTGGCGAAAAGTAAATTTTTGCCTGATTAACCGCCAGCAATACAAAAACCACCGCAGCCGCAACTTTCCAAACCAGGCTGAATGAAATTAGTTTTCGTTTGTTTTGCTTGTTCAGTTTTGCCTGAAACCTTTCGAAATGCCCGTCCATCGGTTCAAGGTCGTTCAACTCCTTCAGGTTGTTCAGTATGATTTCTTCTATGTTATCTCTTTCTTTCATGGCATATCTAATTATATGAAAATACTTCCGTGTCCTTTAACAGTTCTCTTAATTTGTTTTTCGCTCTTAAATACTGGGTTCGCGAGTTTGAATTGCTTATCCCCAAAATTTCGCTAATCTCTTCGTGGTCGTACCCTTCAATCAGAAATAAACTCAAAACCACGCGGTAACCATCGGGTAATTTCTGAATGGCATCTTTTATCACCTTCATATTCACCTCTTTGATTTCCATTTGATAATCGGGCAACTGATTTGTTTTCTCGTTTATCTCCTCGAATTTCACTTTTCGTTTTTTTAAGTAATCCAATGAACGGTTAATTACAATTCTTTTCAGCCAGGCTCCAAAACTCACTTCACCTTTGTAGGTATCAATTTTGGTGAAAGCTTTTAAAAATGCCTCCTGCATTACATCTTCAGCTTCAGCAGTGTTGTTTATCAACCTCATGCAGATGCTGAACATCGGTTTGTAATACAGTTTATATAACTGAAACTGTGCTTTTTGGCTGCCTTCCCTGCACTGGTCAATAATCTCCTGATGAATATTTTCGTAAAGTGTTTTCAACCTTAATATTTTGTTTCTGTTTGAATGACGAATGCAATAATTCAATGTTGCATGCGTCACGGAAATTTTTCAGATTTATTATGGAATTTCAAAATTATTGAATAATATGGTATTCAATTAATAAGCCCAATAATTTTAGGTGAACGATAAAAATGAAATTTAAAACGGAATATATTGTTTAAGAATGACTTCTTTACAACGAATTATAATAAACCACTACTTCTTTTAATCCTTCGGGTTTATTGGTTTTTATTTTATTCTTACTGATAAAATTTTCGATTTTATCCTGATTGTCAGGGAAAACTGCAATCAAATCTTTTTTGTTGTTTATTTGAACGGCCTGTTCTCCAACAACTCTAACGTAATACTCGTCAGCTTTTCTTTCAAATTTTGCTGGTTCTGCTTCTTTATAGGCTCCGGGTTCAGTTGGTTCTTTAAATATTACAACGGGTTTTGAATAAAGTGACGCTTTTCCTTCTTCCAGCACAACAAAAAATCCCTTTTTTATTTTGTTTGCCAGCGAATATGGCAAGTAAACCAGTTGCGTGTTTCCAAACACAGCCTTTTCAACAATTTCGGGCGTTGCCATAGCCTGAACTTCGCTGGAAGGAGTTTTAAACTCAAGGTCGTCGTTATAAATATTGTAGCGGAGAGGTATATCGACATACTGTAGTCTTTGAAGCGTGTAAACAGAACCATTTATAAATTCGTCATTTAAATAAGGCGAACCGCTTATATCTTTTTCAGTGAGTTCTTTTTTCCAGTCACCTAATACAAATTGGTGAGATTGGTACAAATCATTCATTTTTTTTATTTCATAGCTTATTGAAATCTGACAAAACGAATTATTTGCAAGGTATAATATGAAAAACAGAGTAAAAAAATAATTTTTCATAATTCAGCGTATTTTTGTTTCTTTCACAATTGTACCAAAGATAGTAAACAATGTTTTAGATTAAAAACGAATGTCACACAATCACGATAAAAATCAGGTTTCCCAGCCCAAACTGATATTTACCATCATACTGAATTTAATTATTACGGCAGCACAAATTGTTGGAGGAATAATTTCGGGCAGCCTTGCCCTGATTTCGGATGCCATTCATAATCTGAGCGATTCGGTGTCAGTAATTCTGGCCTG
>DATITY010000489.1:0-21078 GCA_035467235.1 Draconibacterium sp.
TATGAGAAAGAATTCTCCTGAAAAAAGGAGATTAAATTTACCACAATTTCAAATGTCAGTCAAGGTTTTAACCGATTATTTTTCAGTATTTTAACTACCCTTGACAAAAAGGTCGTGATTTTCAATCCTGATTTGTCCAATAAATTTTTCAGTTATAATTTTGCTTGATCACCCTATTCCTCCATAAGCTATAGGATACGTCACCCAGCCTTGCAAGAAGTTCAGGCAAGCTTGACATAAAAAGGCGGGGAATTTTTGTGCTGTGATTTATTTTGTATTTCAGAATTTGTATCAGCACAATTTTCTCCTCTCAGTTAAGGAGGAATACCCGAGTATGCGAGGGGGAGGAGGATGATAGTTTTACTTTAATCTACAAGGTTACAACTCATCAGATGCCGGGACCAGCCGGGCTTTCAAATCCGGATCTTTCATATCCTTGTCCAGCGGAAACATGGGGCGGTTAATGCGTTTGTAACCCAGCCGCTCCAGATCCTGATCCACGCCACCCGGTGTTTGTGCCATTATCCAGTCCGCGCGCATGTCGTACAATTCAGGGACGAGGTAGCCAATTTTTACCACCAAAATATCTGTTTCCCCCGGATTCAATCCCAACTGCTTGAAATCCTTTTCATAATGATAAGGTTTGCGTTTTTTGGTAACAATCACATTAACGCTGCCCACCTGCACCACCACTTCTGTTTCAGCATTCGGGTCGCCCTGAAAAATGGATTTTACGGTTCCCGAAAGCTTTACTGGAGGTGCGTAACGTGAATCTACTGCGGCACCGGCGAAACCTTCCACTTTCCCGCCTACACCGGCAGCAACGGCTTTTTCAACAAATTCAGGTCCGGGCAGCGATGCATAAATCAGCGAAGGACCTTTTTCAGTTTTAAACTCCGGACGGGCGAGTATTTCGGTGATGGTCCATGTAACGTCGCCAGCACCGCCAGCAGTGGGATTATCGCCCATGTCGCTGATGATAAAAGGATGTTTCTTACTTGCTACGGCCATATCGAGGCACTCTTTGAGCGGTGCCACCGGAGCCACAAATTCAAATTCGTTTCTCACATTCCAGAAAGCAGTGGCAAGTTCCTCGGCGGTGCGCGTCACGGTTTCCTTATTATCGCCGGTAACCATAACATAACCCTGGTTTCGTGGCTCGTCGGCCCACGCATAGCCAATCCAGATAGCAGCATCAATCACCCCTTCCTGCGCCGCGGCAGGTGCTACTTTGGCATACAGACTCTTTCCCGGTTCAATGCGGGTGCTGGTTTTTTCACCGGGTAGTAAAATGGGCACCGGAATCCATGCTTTGTACTCCGGTTTTCCCTTTCCGCTTTCCAATCTGTCGAGCAGGTTTTCCAGCGCGCGTTGTTTCGATTCGAGTGCGTCATCATGCGGAGCCAGTCGGTAACAGGTAATCAGGTCGGTGTTTTGGGCCAGTCGCCAGCTCACGTTGCCATGCAGGTCCATCGATGTGGAGATAATGGTTTCCTTACCCACCACTTCGCGGACACGGACAATAAAGTCGCCCTCAGGATCATCGAGCCCCACAACGCTCATTGCCCCGTGGATATCAAAAAAGAGGCCGTCATATGGCAGGTGTTTTCTCAGGCTGTCGAGGGTTTCGGTTACCAGCGATTCGTAGGCTTCGCGGGTAACAATTCCACCGGGAATGGCATGTCCGCGCAAGGTAGGAAACCAAACCGCACGTTTTCTGTCGGTGGCAGTATCGGCCAGAAACGGGTAGTAGGTAAACACCTCCTGACCGCGGCGGGTGCGAAAAGCTTCAATGCCGCTTTGGGCTGGCGAAAAAGTACTCGACTCGATGGCCAGCCCGCAAATGGCAACGCGCGGAAGCTCTTTATTTTGTTTGATATTTTTCAGGTTACAGGCAAACAAAAAAACCAGAGAAATTAAGATGATGCTAAAAATGTATTTTTTCATTTTTGTATTGATTCAATTGAGTGGTAAATATAAAAAGGATTTTCAGGATTGCTGTTGGCATTAAAAGAAATCCAACCGTCCCCGCTGAAGCCGGACGCTTCTCTTCGGGCTAATTTTTACAAACAATCATGAATTTGAAAGAACAAGAAAATAAGAAATAACAAATAACAAAGCAGGATTTTCTCCTCTGACGGTACCCCGGTTGACTTGCAGAAATCCCCGCTGGACAAACCGACGTGGGCAGATGTTATTCTTCGTTGCCGGGATTCAATAAAAATGGAACAATTATCCATTCCGCGGGTTAGATATATAGAAACTAAAAATATTTGAATGAATTATTTGGTAAAAATTATCGATGTAAAATCGACCGATGAACTGGAAGGAGCCTGGAGTAACGACGACTTTAAGGAGTTGCTGGCAAGATTTGAGTACCCCGATGCGGAACAATTGAAAACTACAGAATTGAAGGAATATCTTTTTATGGCCATTTCCGACTTTGAACCAAGTGAGGCGGCAGCTATTCTGCTTAACTACAAGCTTTCGGATATACTGGCCGAAGGGCAGATTGATAATCTTTCGCACGAAATGCTGCGGGTAAAAGTCTGTGAAAATTATACTGAGATCGACCTTCACCATGATTTGTTCAACATCAATCAGTTGCTTTACAAAGCCTACAACGGAAAGTTCCCCCAGGCCAGGGCAAACATCGTTCAATTCGAAATAACGGGCGAACACAATTCCCCGGAGGAGATAACAAAGGAAACCGTGTTGAAAGCATTAAGCTTCGGACTTTCAGAAAACAATTTAATCAAACGCTTACTGAGCGACCAACTGGAGGGCCGAACTTCCTTTCCCGAGGCTGAAGGAATTGTGTGGGACTTGCAAAACAAGGGAAACCATGTTTATTCGATAACGATTTCAGAAAAATGGCTTACAAAAAACGACTTTACCAACCTGGAATATGAATGTACGGTGCAGCCGTTTGAAGACCGGAAAGAAGAAGAATAAGCCACCGGGTGCGTGCTGAGACACAGCCTGAACGGCTGGTTCTGCAATAAAAAGAATAGCTTTGCCGGGAGGGGAAACACGTGTCCCATTTAAAATTGATTTAATTCTGAAGCGATTCCCGGTAATCCATCGCCTTTTCGAAAAACAATATGTTTTCGCCAAATTCCATTACGCGGGTTACTTTCTGGCCACACACTGCACATTCGCCGTCAACAACAATGTCGTTGAAACGGTTTAACCGAAGGGTATAATTCACAACTCCCTTGGCACAAATGGCATTGCAACGGGTACAATATACGCCATGGTTTAACAGGAAACTAAAACCTTTCTTCTCCTCTTTATTCAGCAGAAAATCGAGCTGAAGATGGCTGAGTTTTATCTCTTTTAGTTTTTTCATGTTTTGGTGTGTTATGCACTGCAAAAATAAACATTTCGGGTGAAAAGTAAATAAACCACCTCCGGTTTTGTCCACATGATTTACTGTATAAGATAAGTGTACTCATGATTTATACCGACCTCCCTGTGCTCGGGACTGGATCTCCATCGAAGAAATGGCGGGGAAATTTGCAGGTACGTTTAAATTCTGAATTTCAGTTTTATTGAAGCACGAATAATATTTTACTGTTCGGGTTAAATCTGAAATTTAATTTTTACCAGAAGCACATCTGTCAGATAAACGACAATAATATCTTTTTATGCCCAACTCTTGCATTTTTATGTCATTATTCGTAAATTGTCTTGTTATTTATCACAGCATCAGTTATTCATCATTGAAAGGGTATCAAAGGTTTTATGATGGAGAATGAATTAATTCAAAGTAAACAGGAGGTAACGTTATGAAAAAATTTCTTAAAATCCTTAAATGGACAGGCATCGGTATTTTAATCGTCATTGTTGGGTTTGTAATTTTTGTTTATGCACGTGCCAACCGCACATACGATGCCCCCTATCCCGAAATTGCTGCAAGCCCCGATTCAAGTCTGATTGCCCGGGGCGAATATCTTGTTTACGGACCTGCCCACTGTGCCTATTGTCATGCTCCAATCTCTGAATTTAAGCGGTTAAACGCAGGCGAAAAAGTTCCCCTGAGCGGAGGTATGGATTTTGTTTTGCCCGTGGGGGTGGTACATGCCCCAAATATTACTCCCGATCAGGAAACAGGAATTGGCGCTTTTACCGACAAGGAAATTGCACGTTCGTTGCGTCACGGGGTCAAAAGAAACGGACAGGCGCTCATTGATTTTATGCCTTTCTATGATCTTAGCGATCGAGACCTGACCGCCGTTATCTCTTATCTCCGAACTACGGCACCCGTAAAAAACAAACGGCCTGCCCATGAATGGAATTTCATGGGTAAAGCGGTTATGGCGCTTGGACTAATAAAACCAATGGGCGACGGTATTGTTCCGCCGGCACCCGAACCCGACTCAACAGCTGCCTATGGTAAATACCTTGCTGAAAGTGTTGCCAATTGCAGGGGATGTCACACCAACCGCGACATAATGACCGGCGCATACATCGG
The DNA here is from genome assembly GCA_035467235.1 of Draconibacterium sp. Taxonomy (GTDB): domain Bacteria; phylum Bacteroidota; class Bacteroidia; order Bacteroidales; family Prolixibacteraceae; genus Draconibacterium. The sequence continues at coordinate 4,478 of DATITY010000489.1, forward strand.
TCCCGATTATGCCGGACAGGCGAATTTTGAAGTTTTTGACGAACAGTACCGGATTATAAAAGGAAAGCACCTTGTAACGCCCAACCTTACTCCCGATCCTGAAACAGGACGTATAGCGCTTTGGAATCAGGATGTGTTTACCGCCAGATTTCGTGCCGGAGCAGTAATACCTGGTACACCTATGCCATGGGGGCCTTACAGCAGAATGACCAACCTTGAACTGACAGCCCTGTTTAAATACCTGCACTCACTGGAACCAATACATGCCGCAACACCGGTTGGAATACAGGAAGGAGACCCGTATTAATAATGTTTTAATAATTATTTACGCTGGTTATTAACATTTCAGTTTGTCTGTTTTTATCGGTAGCGAGGTGGTTGACGGTATAATTTTTCAACCACCACCGGTTTCGTCCTCATGATTTGTTGTACGGAATGAATTTGTTTTCTGACTTCAACCGATCCCGCACTGGAATTAAAAGGTAAAGAAATTTTCGTGCTGCTAGTTTATTTTGAATTTCAAAACTTTTATCAGTACAAATTTCTCCTGCTGACCAGGAGCATGCCCGACTGCGTCATCAGGCGGGGAGTGGATTCCAGTGAGGCACGAACCTGAAGACGATGTGATTGAAAATATGTTTGAGATATTTAACCCAACTTGCAATAAAAGCCCGAAGCTTTCAACTCCGGGCTTTATAATTGTTGAATTGTTATTTTTTCCTGTTTCCCCCCTCGGGGAGATTAAGAGGGGCTTTATTCTCCCCTTACCGCTGCAATACCCGGAAGTACTTTACCTTCCAGCGTTTCGAGCATGGCGCCACCGGCGGTTGATATGTACGAAACACCATCGGAGAAACCAAACTGGTTTACTGCAGCAACCGAATCACCACCGCCTACAAGCGAGAAAGCGCCTTTTTTGGTAGCGGTTACAATAGCGTTACCCACAGCTTTTGTACCCACGGCAAATTTTTCCATTTCAAATACACCCACCGGACCATTCCAGAGAATGGTTCCCGAATTTTCAATCACTTCCTTAAATTTGGCAATACTTTCGGGACCGGCATCCAAACCCATCCATCCATCAGGTATGGCGTTGGCCGGTACCACCTGTGTATTGGCATCTTCGCTGAATGCATCGGCTGCTATCACATCGGTTGCCAGTACAAGGTTAACACCCTTTTCTTTAGCAATTTTCTGAATATTCAACGCCATTTCCAGAAAATCGTCTTCCACCAGCGAATTGCCAATTTTCCCTCCGTTGGCTTTTACAAAAGTGAAAGTCATACCGCCACCCAAAATCAGGTTGTCAACTTTGCTGAGCATGTTTTCAATGATGGTGATTTTTGTCGAAACTTTTGCACCACCCATAATTGCTGTCATAGGGCGAACTGGTTTTTTCACCACTTTATCGAGGCTTTCCACTTCGCTTTCAACAAGATAACCAAACATTTTATCGTTCGGGAAGAATTTTGCTATCACCGCTGTTGAAGCGTGTGCGCGGTGAGCAGTGCCAAATGCATCGTTTACCCAGCAATCGCCAAGTTTGGCCAATTCGCCGGCAAATGCTTCGTCACCTTTTTCTTCTTCCTTATGGAAACGCAGGTTTTCAAGCATCAATGCTTCTCCCGGTTTCAGCGCTTTTGCCAATGCCTGAACTTCGGGTCCGATACAGTCGGGAGCAAGTTTCACTTCCTGTCCGAGCAATTTGCTCAGGTGGCTTACCAGATGGCGCATCGAGTACTTGTCGTTCGGTCCATCTTTCGGGCGTCCAAAATGCGACATGATGATTGGTGAACCACCATCGGCTATAATTTTTTTGATGGTTGGAATTGCCGCAACAATACGAGTGTCGTCGGTTATTTCAAAACTTTCGTTTAATGGCACATTAAAATCCACGCGGATTAATGCCTTCTTTCCTTTAAAATTGTAGGTGCTAATTGTTTGCATGTTATTGTTATTTTTTAGAATTTCAGAAAATCAACCAAAGATAAAAAATAAATTCCGTTGGAAACCTGAGTTAAATTTGGCTTAAAATAATTTAATGTTGAGGTAACTTCATATTGCTAAATAAAAAGCAACAAAACTCAAAATACAAAATTCAAAAAAACTGATGAGAAAAAATTGTATTTTCAAATATTGAGGTTTATTTGTTATTTGGTTCTTGAGAATTGGTTATTTTTAGCGCATGTTTTTTAGAGATGTAGTTGGACAGGAAGATTTAAAAAAGCGGTTAATTCAATCGGTACAGGATGAACGGATTAGCCATGCACAACTTTTTTCGGGACCCGAAGGAACCGGGAAACTAGCAATGGCAATTGCTTACGCGCAATACATTTCGTGTAAAAACCGGACCGGGACCGATTCATGCGGAGTTTGTCCCTCGTGCCATAAATACAACAAACTGGCGCACCCCGATTTGCATTTTGTTTTCCCAATTTATAATACAGCAAAAATAAGTAAACCAATAAGCGACGACTTTATTTCCCAATGGCGCGAAATGGTTTTAAAGGATCCCTATTTCGATTTGGGAAGCTGGCTGACTTTTATTGAAGCCGAAAATGCACAAGGTTTGATTTATGAAAGGGAAAGCGATTCGATTTACAAAAAACTCAATCTGAAATCATTTGAGTCGGAATATAAAGCTATGATAATCTGGCTTCCCGAAAAAATGCATGCGGCCTGTTCAAACAAATTACTTAAACTCATTGAAGAACCACCCAATAAAACGCTTTTTATACTAATTACAGAAGACGAAGAAGCGGTAATCAGCACCATTCGCTCGCGGGCACAACTCATAAAATTTCCTTTAATCGACAAAGAATCTGTAAGATCAGCTTTGCTCGAAATGGAAGATGCCAACTGGGATTTAATACCAGATGCAGTGCATTTGGCCAACGGAAATTTTATAAAAGCAAAAGCATACATCAATCCCGGAGAAGACGAACAGTTTTACTTTCAGAAATTTCAGGAAATGATGCGGCAGGCTTATAAACGCGAAGTTCTGGAGCAAATTCGGTGGGCCGAGGAAATGGCAAAAATTGGCCGCGATAAACAAAAAGCCTTTTTTGCTTTTGCGCTTCGGCTAATTCGCGAGTATTTTGTGATGAACATGAAACGAAGCAGCATGGTTTACCTCAGTCAACAGGAAAAAGAATGGGGAAAGCAGTTTGCACCATTCATTAACGAACGGAACATTGTAGCCTTTTTTAACGAGTTTGAACTGAGCATCAAACATATTTCCTGGAACGGAAATCCACGCATCATTTTTCTTGACACCGCATTGCGGATGGTCAGGCTGATAAAGAGGTGAGGAAGAATGAAGCGAAGAAGTGAATGAGTGATTGGGGAAGAGTGAGGATAGTAGGAGTAGGAAGTTGTCATGGTTTTCGTAGTTGTCATTGTTATCATAGTTTTTTAAAACAAAATTGGTATTATTATTTACTTTTGCAGAAATGATGAATTTTTATACCGATATTTTTCGTATCAAAAATACATGATTACAAAAAGACGATTATGCAGGAACAAGATATTGATACCATAGAAAGAGGTGTTTGTAAAACCAAAGCCGGCTGTTGTGCAAAACTTCATGTAACCGACTGGTTAAGAGATATTAAAATGCCGGTTGAACTGAATAACATTGTTGAGGTTCGATTTAAAAATACCCGAAAAGATTATTACGAAAATGTAAATAACCTGAATTTGCAGGTGGGCGATTTGGTTGCAGTTGAAAGCAGTCCCGGCCACGACATTGGCATTATTTCGTTAATGGGTCCGCTGGTTGAGGAACAAATGAAAAAACACAAACCCACCCTGTTTAACGGCGAATTCAGAAAAGTGTACCGAATTGCCAAGCCTACCGACATCGATAAGTGGAAAGAGGCAATTTCACTCGAACATGAAACCATGATTCGCTCCCGCCAGATGACTGCCGATTTGCGGCTGAACATGAAAATTGGCGACGTGGAATACCAGGGCGACCGCACAAAAGCCATTTTCTATTACATTGCCGACGACCGCGTTGATTTCAGACAGTTAATCAAAGTTTTAGCCGAGAATTTTCGCATCCGTGTTGAAATGAAGCAGATTGGCGCACGGCAGGAAGCCGGACGAATCGGTGGAATTGGCCCATGCGGAAGGGAGATTTGCTGCTCAACCTGGATGCACAATTTTATTTCGGTTTCGACGAATGCAGCACGTTACCAGGAAATTTCGCTAAATCCGCAAAAACTCGCCGGGCAGTGCGGAAAATTAAAGTGCTGTCTCAATTTCGAACTGGCAACTTATGTTGATGCACAAAAGAATTTTCCACCAACCAACTTTCCGTTGGAAACCGAAACCGGAACCTACTTTTTCCTGAAAGCCGATATTTTCAGTGGCACCTATTTGTATATGCAACAGGGAAATACGCCATCGAACCAATTAACAGTGCCTGTAAAACGGGTAATTGAAATTCAACAGTTAAACAAAAAAGGGAAAAAGCCTGAAAGACTGTTGCTAAAAGATGACACTGTGGTTGTTAAAGAATTAGACACTTTTCATGCTGTAGTGGGGCAGGAAGAATTAACACGGTTCGATAAGCCAAAAAATACCAACCGGAAGAAAAAACGCAATTTCCACCGTAATCCGAACAGAAAACCAAATGCATAATGAGAAAGTTTGGATTTCAGTTTTTAACTGCCTGCATTTTAGTGATTGCACTGCTGTCATGCAATAGCGGCGGGGTTTTCAGTAAATATAAAACCATTCCGAAGGGATTGTGGCACCGGGATTCGCTGGTTGTTTTTCAGATTCCCGTAACCGACACAGTACAACGGCATAATCTGTTTCTCAATGTCCGCAACGATATCAATTACAAGTACAGCAATTTGTGGCTTTTTATAAAAATAATCCAGCCTGGCGACACAACGGCTGTCAGGGATACTTTTGAATTCACGCTGGCCGATCCGACAGGTAAATGGCTTGGAGAAGGTTTCGGCGGAGTAAAAACCAACGAAATGCTATTCAAACGAAATGTTTATTTTCCTGTTTCCGGAATTTATGAAATACAGATTCAGCACGGTATGCGGGGCAAACTACTCGAAGGAATCACTGAAGTCGGGTTTCGGGTGGAGAAACAATTTAAATAAAGTGGGCAAAAATAAGTTAGCCAAGTTTGGCGAAATGGAGCGCTTTGAAAACGTAATTCAGGTGCCGTACAAAGAATTGCAACTGGAAAATTTTTACCTGAAAGGAAAATGGGCATCCGGTTTTTTTAAAAACGAAAATCCAATAATTCTCGAATTAGGTTGCGGCAAAGGTGAATACACTGTTGAACTGGCCGAAAAAAATCCAACTTTTAATTACATCGGTGTTGACATTAAAGGCGCCCGAATGCATGTTGGCGCAAAAAAGGCGCTGGAAAAGAATTTGAAAAATGTGGCTTTCCTGCGTACCAACATCGAAATTATCAACCAGTTTTTTGGCGAAGAAGAAGTTGCAGAAATCTGGCTTACTTTTCCCGATCCGCAAATGAAGAAAACCCGAAAACGGTTAACATCAACTTCCTTTCTGAATTTGTATAAACAATTCCTGAAAAAAGATGGTATTGTTCACCTGAAAACCGACAGCAATTTTCAATACACCTATACAAGTGCGCTGGTTCATTTAAATGAATTTGAAATAATGGCGGAAACCGATAATTTGTATGAATCGGAAATTCTGAACGAAACTCTTCAGATAAAAACTTTTTACGAAAAACAGTGGTTGAGTCGCGGAATAACAATAAAATACATTGCTTTCAAATTAATTGATAGAGAATTTACAGAACCCGATATTAAAATAGAACCCGACGAATACCGGAGTTTTGGGAGAAGTGCAAAAGATATTCATTAAATCTAAAAGATGTCCGATTTTTTCAGCCAGGTTTACGAAGTTGTTAAAATGATTCCACCGGGACGGGTAACATCTTACGGTGCGATTGCAACTTACCTCGGTTCGCCGGGTGCAGCGCGCATGGTAGGCTGGGCAATGAATGCCTCGCACTCTCATTCTGAATTTGTTCCTGCCCACCGGGTTGTAAACCGAAATGGATTGCTCACCGGAAAACATCATTTCGACACGCCAAACGTAATGCGGGAATTACTCGAAAACGAAGGTTTGCTTTTTGACGATAACGACCAGATTATCAATTTTCAGGAGCGCTTTTGGGATCCGGCTAAAGAACTGGAAATGTGAGGCATTTAGTCATAGGATGACTCGATGTCATACTATGACTAACCCTTTCTAAAATTCCATACCAAAAAGTATTTATTAATTGCTATTTTTGTGCCTTGGAAAAATATAATCAATACAAAATGACTGATAGTCCACGCAAATTAATAGTTCCCAAAAATGTTACCGATGCACTTCGCACAGTAAAATATCCGGGAAGCGACGAAGATATTGTAACTCTCGAAATGCCACAGGAAATCCGCATTGCCGGACAGCGCGTTAGTTTTTCGTTGGTTTTCCAGAAAAGCGACGACCCTAATATTGAAAGTTTGGTTTTGGGATGTGAAGAAGCAATTAAAAAATATATTGGTGAAGAGGTTGAAATTGAGGATAACATTGCCGTGAAATTTATTCACGACATGCAACGGCCGGTTTTACCCAACGTTAAAAATATTGTGGCAATTGCTTCCGGGAAAGGCGGAGTTGGTAAATCAACGGTAGCAGTTAATCTGGCGGTGGCACTGGCAAACACGGGCAAAAAAGTGGGTTTGCTCGATGCTGATATTTTTGGCCCGTCAATTCCGAAAATGTTTGGCGCCGAAGGCGATCGGCCTGCGGGTATTAAAATCGGCGACCGCGAAATGATAAACCCATTGGAAAAATTCGGGGTAAAATTCCTGTCGGTTGGCTTTTTTGTTGACCTGGGAAGCGCCATCATCTGGCGTGGACCGATGGCATCGAACGCATTGAAACAGTTGATTTCGGAAGGAAACTGGGGCGAATTGGATTACTTGCTGATTGACTTACCTCCGGGAACAAGCGATATTCATTTAACCTTGGTTCAATCGGTTCCGGTAACAGGTGCAGTAATTGTAACCACTCCGCAGGATGTGGCGCTGGCCGATGTTATTCGCGGAACAAGCATGTTTCAGAGCAAATCAATAGATGTGCCGGTATTGGGTTTGGTGGAAAATATGGCCTGGTTTACACCTGCCGAACTGCCCAAAAACAAATATTACATTTTCGGTAAAGACGGTGGTAAAAACCTGGCCGATAAACTGGGAATCCCGTTTTTAGGTCAAATACCAATTGTGCAAAGCATTCGCGAAGGCGGCGATAACGGAAATCCCGTGGCTGTTGATGGCGAATCGATAACCGGAGCAGCGTTTGCCGAAGTTGCGAAAAATGTGATGCACCGCGTTCACATCCGAAATATACAACTTGCGCCTACCAAAAAGGTGAAGATTTCGAGAAAATAGAAATGCGTGAATGCATGAATGCTATAATGCATGAATAAATAGAAAAGAAAAAAAGGAAGGTATTTACTGGTTGAAAAATGCCATCCTTTTTTTCATATTTTACAATCAGCTGTAGAAAAAACCTCATCTGCCAAACATATTTTTCCTTTCAAAGGAATTGGCAAATTCAACACTCAAAGCAGTTCATTTTTTCTTATTTTTGTGCCCTTTGTTAATCTGACCGAATAAGGAAAAACAAACAATATTCTGATGAATATTGAGTTTATTCATAGAGTTAATAATTACTGCTTGAAGAGAATAGTTTTACATACCATTTTATTTTTCTTTTTGATTTGGGTCTTTGCAGGTTGTTCAACCGAAAAAAACACCTGGGCAACGCGGACGTTTCACAATATAAATTCTCAGTATAATGTCTATTTTAATGCCAGCGAAAGCGTAAAGAAAGGTGTATTGAGTATTGAAGAAGGTATTGATGACGACTTCACAAGGTTGTTGCCCATTTACAAATCAAGCACTCCTTCAGCAGGTGAAATGGTTAAATCCGACATGGAAAATGCCATTATTAAATGTTCGAAACTGATAGAAATTCACTCGATTACCAAAAAACCGAAACGACAGAAAAAACGGACCCGAAAATACCAGGAGTTTGCCAGTCAGGAAGAATTTAACAAATGGATTGACGACAGTTACCTGCTGATGGGCAAAGCCTATTTTTACCAGCACAATTTTGTGGGCGCCATCGATAATTTTGGATATGTTGTCAGAAAATATCCCGACGAAGAAACCAAAGATGAAGCACAAATCTGGTTGATACGCAGTTACACCGAATTGGGAAGATTTACCGAAGCATCAGAAGTTATTCAGGCTGTGCAAAATGACGAAGAATTTCCAAAGAAATTTGAAAAGGATTTGGCTGTTGCTACTGCCGACTATTACATGAAACAGCAGGATTATAACGAGGCTATTAAGTTTCTGGATATTGCCATTAAAAAAACTACTTTTAAAAGAAACAAGGCAAGGTTAAAATACATCGAGGCACAGCTTTACCAGGAACTCGGCATGCAGGCAGAAGCAGCAGAAGCGTACAAGGCGGTAACAAAAATGAATCCCGATTATAAAATGGCATTCAATGCCAAAATAAATTCGGCTGGCGTTTTTTCGGGAGAAGGTGATACCGAAAAGATGAAAAAAGAGCTGAACAAAATGCTGCGTGATAATAAAAATTACGATTTCCGCGACCAGATTTATTATGCCATCGGGAACCTGTATTTTAAAGAAGGAAACCGTGAAGTTGCCATCGAAAATTATTCCCAGTCGGTTTCAACAAGCTTTCAAAACCAGTTTCAGCGCGCACTTTCGGCAATTACGCTTGCCGATATTTATTTTGAAGACCTTGAATACCGTAAGGCACAGGCATATTATGACAGTGCCATGATTATTATTGATGAAACTTATCCCGATTACGAAACCATTTCAAACAATTACACTGGCCTCACCAATTTGGTTGATAACCTGATAACCGTTGAACGCGAAGACAGTTTGCAAAGAATTGCCAGAATGCCTGAAATTGAACGCGAATCGCTCATTGCAAGGTTAATGCAGGAGGAGCAGGAACGTCAGCGAAATGAGGAAAATCTTGCATTGCAGGGAATGGGAGATCAGGGATACAGCCGCGCCAACCGCAACCGCATGGGAATGGGAAATCAGCAGGCCGGTGCCGGTTGGTATTTCTACAATCCGCAAATTGTTTCTTATGGCCGCGTAACCTTTCAGCAACGTTGGGGAAAACGAAAACTTGAAGACAACTGGAACCGGGCTAATAAAGGTATTTCAACCGAAATATCGGACGAAAATATGGAAGGCGCAGATTCAACTCAGATTATTATTGTGGAAAGCGACCCGTTAAAAAAAGAGTTTTATACCCAGTATCTTCCGTTAACTGATTCGTTAATGGCAATCTCACACGACAAAATACGCGATGCATTGTATAACGCCGGGAAAATATTTAAGGTTGACTTTACAAATTATCCGCTTTCGGCCAATTCATTTGAAGAATTAATCCGACGTTACCCCGATAATATTTATCTGCTTTCAGCGCTGTTCGAGCTTTACGATTTGTATGAACTGATGGGACAAAAACAAGAGTCGGACAATTACCGGAATTTAATTATTTCGCGGTTCCCTGACAGTAAATATGCACAATATCTCATAAATCCGAACTTTTTTGTTGAAATGGAAGCCCGGAATGATAGTTTAAACCGGCTTTACCAGGAGACTTTCAAAAACTATAAAGCCGGAAATTACCGCGGTGTAATTTCGCTAACGGGCCAAATGAAATCAATGAAACCCGACAGCGTGATTATTCCAAAAATCGACTTTATGGAAACTGTTGCCAACGGAACACAAACCGGGGTGCAGAATTTCGAAAACCTGCTTCAAAAATATGTAGCTGATTATCCGGCTGAAGAACCAACGCCGCTTGCAAATGAAATTCTGACTTTAATTCGCGACAGCTCACTCAACGATTATCAGAAACTGATTGACTTGGGTTACATTAGCGAAGAAATTGAAAATGAAGAATTACTTGTTACAAACCAGGCAGGAAATGACGAGTTTGGCGGTAAATTTTCATACGAGGAAGATTTGCTTCACTATTTCGTAATTGCCTACCCACGTGAAGAAAAAGTGGATATGAACCGACTGAATTTCGACATTGCCAACTACAATATCGACCATTATACCAAAGTTGATTTCGATATTGAAACCGAATCTTTAGACGACAAACTGGCTTTTGTAATTGTACGTTCACTCGAAAACAAGGAAAGTGCGCTCATTTATCATGGTGCTATCATCAGAAAAGCCAGCGTTTTCAGGGCGCTTAAAGATATCGACTACTTGAATTTTGTAATCTCTTCGACCAATTACCGCGCGGTAATGAACGAAAAATCGATTGCCGATTACCTGAAATTCTTTGTGAAAAACTACAGCCGGCATATTCGTTCCAATTTTAGCGACGACGAAACGGAGGTTTCTCCTGAAGAGTTAATGGCACGTGCAAAAGAACAGGACAATATTTTAAAGGAACGGGGACAATTTGTGGTTGTCAGTACCGGCGCCGAAAAGCTTTTCAATACCCAAATCGATACTACCCAGAATTTTGTAATTGCCATTCAGGATAAAAATTTGTCAACGAGGCAATTGCTAACCGATTTTGCGCAGTTTAACAGAAACGAATTCAGACTGTGGAATCTCGCTTTGCAGTTAAAACAGGTTGGCAACTACCAGTTGCTGGTGGTAAACGGAATACCAACGTTAAACGAATCGATGTCGTATTTCAGAAAAGTGGTGGTTACCCGGAATTTATTTAATCCTTTGGGACAGGCGACTTACCGGAACTTTTTGATTACCAACGAAAACCTGCAGAAGCTGATTGAGCAGAACAAAGTGGACGAATATCTCGAATTCTTCCGAAGCAATTATATCCAGCGGACACCGGCACAAACAGGTGCAGCGGCAACACCGGCTGCAACCACAGCAACTGCCCCACAAACAGCAGATGTTAGTTCCGGTAAAACAGCTGCATATACCGGACCGTACAACGAAAACATTGACGGCAGGCAATATTTCGTATTTGTGATTCCTGTTCTCGATATCGATCAGCCTGCATTTATAAGTGGCATTGAGCAATTTAATCTGGCAAATTATGCAAATCTTCCTTTAAAAGTTGAAATAAAACCACTGGATGAAATTCGCCAGATAGTTCGTGTTACAGGGATTCCCGACAAGGAAACCGCCTCGCTGTATTTTACCAAAGTGGTAAACAACCGCGATTTGTACACTCCGCTTCGACAGGGAAATTACCGTAACTTCCTTATTACAGAAGCCAACTACGAAGTATTTCTGAAAGAAAAAAATATTCTCGATTACATGAATTTCTACAAACGGATTTACCTTGGGCAGTAGAAAAGTATTAAAAGTTCAGAATTTAAAGTTCAAAGTATTAGGACAAATTTTAAACCTGGATACCTGAAATCTACCCTTTCCCATTTCCAAAGATTGATTGAATTGAACTTTATTCTGTCTACCCAAGTGACAAATGGCCAATGACCAAAATTTAAAACCTTTAACTTTAAAATCCCTCTCCCGTTAAAGTAAGTTAAACCGATACTTTTACTCCCCTTTATTTGTTCTTATCTTTACATCGATTAAAATTTTAGATATGAATAAACCACGCATTCTCTGGACCGACGACGAAATTGACCTGTTACGCGCTCATATTATTTTTCTGGAGGGAAAAGGATATGAAGTTGAAACAGCCAATAACGGTTTGGATGCAGTTGAAAAAGTAAAAGACAATTACTACGATATTATATTTCTGGACGAAAATATGCCCGGAATGACGGGACTTGAAACGCTTACCCAAATAAAAACCATCACCCCTAATGTTCCGGTGGTAATGATTACCAAAAGCGAGGAAGAAAATATTATGGACGAAGCTGTGGGATCGAAAATTGCCGATTACCTCATTAAACCCGTCAACCCGAAACAGATTTTGCTTTCGCTGAAAAAGAACATCGACCAGCAACGGTTGGTAACGCAGCAAACTACTTCGGCGTATCAAATGCAATTTGGCAAAATTGGTATGCAAATTAACGACAGGCTGAATTATGCAGAGTGGATAGATATTTATAAAAAACTGGTTCACTGGGAAATTGAGTTGAGCCAGTCGGACGACTCAGCAATGGACGAAATTCTGGCCATGCAAAAAGAGGATGCCAACAAAGCATTTTTCAGATTCATAAAAGATCATTATCTCGATTGGTTTTTGCAGGATATTGGCGAAAGGCCGCTTTTATCGCCCGATATTTTCAAACATAAAATTTTTCCATTGCTTGATGGCGGAAAAAAAGTGTTTATGCTCGTTATCGACAACCTGCGTTTTGACCAGTGGCGCACAATAAACAAGGTTTTCGACAATTATTTCCGCACCGAGTCGGAAGATTTGTATTACAGCATTTTACCAACTGCAACCATGTATGCACGCAATGCCATGTTTGCCGGGTTAATGCCATCGGAAATTGAAAAACTCTACCCCGAAATGTGGGATGACGACGATAACGAAGGACATAAAAACCGTTTCGAGGAACAACTGCTGCGAAAACAAATGATGCGCCACGGACGAAAGGAGAAACTCTATTTCGACAAAGTTTCGGGAATGCGCATGGAACGCCGCATTTCTGATAGTTTAAGCAGTATTCTGGAAAGCGATCTTTCGGTGATGGTATTTAATTTTGTGGATATGATTTCTCATGCCCGCACCGAAATGGATATGATTAAAGAACTGGCAAGTGACGAAAAAGCGTATCGTTCGTTAACGTTAAGCTGGTTTAACAACTCATCCTTATTGGCGCTTTTAAAAGGACTTTCGGAAAACGATATCCGGGTTGTTGTAACTACCGACCACGGCTCTATCAGGGTGAACAATGCAATTAAAGTAATTGGCGACCGCGAAACAAATACCAATCTTCGTTACAAACTCGGGAAAAACCTGAACTACAAATCGAAACAGATATTTGAAGTACGCGACCCCCGAAAAGCGTTTTTACCCTCGCGAAATGTAAGCACCAGTTATATTTTTGCCAACTCCGACGATTTTCTGGCCTATCCTAATAATTATAATTATTATGCCAATTACTACAAAGATACTTTTCAGCACGGTGGAATTTCGATGGAAGAGATGATAATACCTTTAGTAACGCTTGTGCCAAAAGGGTAAATTGAATTTGAAATTAAAAAATTGACAATGAAAGATGCATTAACATATAAAGGTTTTATTGGTTCGGTGCATTACAATGCAAACGATAGGGTGTTTTTTGGCAAGGTAGAGGGAATAAACGACCTGGGTACTTTTGAAGGAACAACCGTGGATGAGTTGGAAAACGCATTCAAATTTATGGTTGATGAACATATTAAAGACTGCGAAGAAGTAGGGATTCCGATCGAAAAATAACTAACCCTCCTCCACATCTTTCCTCATTTGAGCGTACAATTTGTTGGCAAAAATAAAGTCGTTCAGTTTCTGGTTGTGGCTGTTTAGAATTTCCTTGTTTGTACCCACCCACTCTTTTTCACCTTTGCTGATAAAAAGTATCGATTCACCAATTTCAATCACCGAGTTCATGTCGTGGGTATTGATAATAGTGGTCATTTCAAATTCGCGGGTTAGATCCTGAATCAGGCGATCTATTACTGTTGATGTTTCGGGGTCGAGCCCGGAGTTGGGTTCGTCGCAAAAAAGATAACGCGGGTTAAGGGCAATGGCACGGGCAATGGCAACACGTTTTTTCATTCCTCCGCTGATTTCACTTGGTGAAAGTTTAAAAGCTTTCTTTTCGATATTAACATGTGCCAGGCAAAAATCAACACGTTCCTGCTTTTCCTTGTAGGTCATGGTTGTAAACATGTCGAGCGGAAAACGCACATTTCCTTCCACCGAAATACTGTCGAAAAGCGCCCCACCCTGAAAAACCATCCCGATTTCCTTACGCATGTTTTTGCGTTCCTTTTCGCTGGTGGTCGTAAAATTCCGGTCATCGTACCAGATTTCTCCGTTGTCGATATCAAACAAACCCAGAATACATTTCAAAAGCACTGTTTTACCCGAACCGCTTCGGCCGATTATCAGGTTGGTTTTCCCTTTTTCGAAAGTGATGGATATATTTTTCAGCACCTCGTTCCCATCGAACGATTTATTTAAATTTTTAACTTCAATCATGTTAGTAATAAACGGGTTAATATTAAATCGAAAAACAGGATAAGAATGTTAGTGTTAACAACTGCAGTCGTGCTAGCCTTTCCCACTTCGAGCGCACCCCCCTGCACATAATATCCGTAATAAGCAGGAACTGAAGCTACCAGGAAACCAAAAACCAGCGATTTAATAAGTGAAAAAGTCACATAATACGGCACAAACAATGTTTTTATTCCTTCCACATATTCTGGTAAAGTAATTGTTCCGGTAATAGGCCCTGTAACCAAACCTCCCATTATTCCAAAGAAAACACTAATAATATACAGAAACGGAAAAATGAAAACCACAGCAATAATTTTTGGCAGAATGAGGTAACTTGCTGAGTTAACCCCCATTATTTCGAGCGAGTCGATTTGCTCAGTAACGCGCATACTTCCAATTTCAGAAGTTATGTTGGAGCCAATTTTTCCGGCCATTATCAGCGCCAGCATTGTGGATGAAAACTCAAGTAACAGTGTATCGCGGGTAGCCAGCCCAATCAGGTACGTGGGATACAGCGGATTCATCAGCGCGTAGGCAAACTGAATGGTCATAATACCCCCGATAAACACGGAAATGATTACGACAATCCCTACTGAATTTACCCCCAGGTTTTCAATCTCGTAAAATAACTGCCTGAAATACATTTTGTGTTTTTCGGGTTTGGCCAAAACCAGTTTTAGCATTGAAAAGTAACGACCAATATGAAAGAAAAATCCCATGTTGTTTCAATTATTTATTGTTTAAATAAAGATTAAAATCGAAGCTAAAATTACAACTTATATAACCCTAAACAAACAGAAACCAGACCTGAAAAGTAACACTGTCAAAAATATCGTGTAAATCAAAATGATATGCATAAAATTAATATTTTTGAAGTGAACACAAACTTAATCATAATGAACAACAACTACTGTATTATCATGGCCGGTGGAACCGGAAGCCGTTTTTGGCCACTCAGCCGTCTGGCCAAACCAAAGCAGTTTCTAGACATTCTCGGCACTGGCCGGACCTTTCTTCAGCAAACCTACGATCGCTTTATAAAAATCATCCCCACCGAAAATTTCGTGGTGGTTACCAATATAAAATATAAAACCCTGGTACTCGAACAGCTTCCCCAATTAAAGGAATGCCAGATCTTACTTGAGCCGTTGCGCAGAAACACAGCGCCTTGCATTGCATACGCAACCTATAAAATAAAAACAAAAAACCCAAATGCCAGTTTTGTAGTTGCTCCTTCTGACCACGTAATTTTAAAGGAGGAAGAGTTTATTCACCAAATTAAAAACGGACTTGATTTTGTAAAAGAGAATAACGCTTTGCTCACACTTGGCATCACTCCCTGCCGGCCGGAAACTGCTTACGGATACATTCAGGTGAAAAAGAAAGTGGAATTTAACGAGCTGGATAACCTGTATAAAGTGAAAATATTTGCCGAAAAACCAGACATTCAAATGGCAAAACTTTTTATTGAAAGTGGCGAATTTTTCTGGAATTCGGGAATATTTATCTGGTCGATGGCGGCGATTATTGAGGCATTTGATACGCACCTGCAAGGTGTTTCATCCATGTTTGAAAGTGGTATGAAATTGTACAATACCAGCGATGAAGTTCATTTTATCAGCAAAATCTACTCCGAACTTCAATCGATTTCAGTTGATTACGGAATTATGGAAAAAGCACAGAATGTGTATGTTTTAACCGCCGATTTTGGGTGGAGCGACCTTGGAAACTGGGGAACGCTCTACGAAAACAGGAAAAAAGATGATACCGGCAATGTAATTAGCGGCGACAATATTTTAATTTACGATACCAAAAACTGTATTATCAATATATCCGGAGAGAAAATTGCCGTTCTGCAGGGACTGGACGGTTACATAATTGCAGAGTCGAACGATACTTTAATGATTTGCCGCAGGGAAGATGAGCAGCAAATTAAAAAATTTGTTACCGACGTCAGAATTAAAAAGGGTGATTCGCTGGTATGATTCAATATTCTATTTTACCCCTTAAAAACAGTCATTCACCTATCCAAAAGGCTTGATCATCTAACTTTTTATTTCACTCTGAAACCTTTTTTAGATTTTTGACTCATTGTTAATAAAAAAACAATTTTGATCCAGGAAACGTTTTAAATCAAAATCGTTTCCTTTCTTTGCGCCAAAATTAATAAAGAGCAAAATGGTTAATGAAATCGATTTAAATGATCCCAGGTTATGTGCAATTCTGGATGGCACAATCAACCTGTTTTATGAATTTGGGATCAAGAATTTAAACATGGATGATATCAGCCGGCAACTTAAGATTTCAAAGAAAACCCTTTATCAGTATGCCAAAAGCAAAGAAGATTTGATTGAGAAGCT
>DATITY010000490.1:0-2037 GCA_035467235.1 Draconibacterium sp.
ACAATATCACCGACGGTATAGAAGGCGATGAAGTAAAGGATCCGGAAAGCCAGTATTATAAAAAACGAATGAAAAACGGATGGAAGAATTCAGGCTTGCCCTGGACCTATGACATCAATCCGGACTTGATGAAATTGCCAAAAAATTAAGAGCTTGTCCGGAAATTAACCCTGCAATTCAGCAGGGTTTGATTTTGGATAAGTAGCATGTTGGCAAGAGGAGGGTAATATGCAAATAGTAAAAGTGCACTTGCATAAATAAATAGTTCATAGTTTGTTTAGTTAATCAGGGGCTGTGAAAACACCAGCTCCTGATTTTTAAAAATATCTAAAGCAATTTTTAAATGAAAATATCATTATTTATTTTTTTTCTTGGATTGTTCATGTCCGGTTTTGCACAGATCGACCGTGATCAGCTCTCGCTCGAAATCAGCAAGGCGGAAGCCGCAAACCTCGAAAAACTCAAACCGTATTTATGGAGACGCGAAACCGTGGTTACCGTAGATGGTCAGGTAAAAACAAATGCCCTGTCGGAAATGAACTTTGATGAAACAGGTAAACTGAGTGTAAAAAACCTGGAAGCCAAGAGTACCGGAAAAGATAAACGGGGCCTGCGCGGCAGAATACAGGATAATGCCAAAGAAGATGCCATGGAATATGTGGAAAAAGCACTTCAGCTGGCAATTTCATATACCTATTTGTCAAAAGGACAGCTGATTGATTTTTTTAGCAAAGCGGAAATAACTGAAAGCAATGGGCTTATTCAGGCAGTTGCCAAAGATGTTTTGGTAAAGGGCGATGTTGTTACATTTGGTATTGATCCCAAAACCAAGTTGTTTGTACATAAGACATTTTCGAGCAAACTGGGAGAAGATGATATTTCAGCTGATATTGAATACGGAAGATTAACTGGCGGTGAAAGCCATGCAACAAAAACGGTTTTGAATCTACCGGCAAAAAAGGCGGTCATAAATTCTGTAAATACAGATTATTATACCAAAGTACATTAATTAGGTTGATTGTTTAGGTGATGATATTAATAACGCTGATGAAAATCGGCTTATACCCAGTAAAAAAGGGTTACGATAAGAGGTAAAAATTTGATATTACAGATTACATACAATAATTATAATTAACAATTTAAATATTAAAAAAATGAGATCAAAATTAAAAGAAATGAACGTGGTTGACGATTTTGTGACGAGAAATACGCCTGGCCTTAAAATTTGGGATGTAAACTGGGGTGGTATGCAGTGTGCTTACCACATTTTTGCACCGGGTACTGATTTTACAGATATCCTTAAAGGAAAAGGACTTGAGCATGATCTTTGCGGAGTTGAACATTGGGCTTACGTTTTAAAGGGCAAGCTGGAGGTCATTTACCTCGATGGAAGCATTGAAGAATGCACCGAAGGAGATGTTTGCTTCTGGCCGGCTCCACACAACTTCAAGTCAAAAGAAGGGGCTGAGATTCTTCAGTTCAGCACTGCCGGAGGATTGGCTAAGCAAGCCGAAAGAATCGTGGAGTTTATGGCAAAGCATAAACATTAATATGTTTTGATGCAGGCCAGATCTAATGGCCTGAATTTGCAAGGTTACAATACGGCGTATATCAAGAGCGATGACGCATATAATTATGTAAGACATAGGCTTATATTAAGAACCTAAACAAGCACGATGTACCCTTTATAACAGTACAACACATTTAAATAAGAGCTGTGGCGATCACAGTTCTTATTTAATGTTTTAAAAAAAATCTGTGTAATACCAAAATCCTTTGAATAGTTTGTAAAAGATTTTTTCTTACCGGATTTTTCATCATTTAAATTGATTATCGAAATTATTTTATTAAAAAGTATTAAACCAGAAAATTATGTTAGCAGGACTATTGGTGGCAATTTTAATGTTTTTCTCAGGAAATGAAACTGTGATGCTTAATCCTGAAATGGGGAAAAGTATCAAAAAGACAGTACAGGATAAAGAGAGAAAACAGCAAATAGACCAGGTTTTAAAAGAGATAAAGCAAGACCAAAAATTG
>DATITY010000491.1:0-2380 GCA_035467235.1 Draconibacterium sp.
CTTTTTGGTGCAAATCATGTTTTTTGCATCAAGCACCGTAACAATATAAATTCCATTCTTCAAAAATGAAGTATCTGTTTTTAGTTCTGCCTGATTAAACTCCCGGTTTACCAGCAACTGTCCGGTGATACCATAAATCCGTACATTGGTAATATGTTCATTATGCGATACAACCAGATTTTGTCCCATATTACTGAAATACATTTTTATGGTTTCTTCGGCAGGTTTACCCATTTCAATTTCCTGATTTGCTGTTGCAATTCCCCTGACTTGTACCCAAAAAATTTAGTGCGGTCATAAGTGATTCATAATCAACAATTATATGTTTAAAAGTACTAAATTTACCGCACTAAGGCTAAATTTAGAATGAAAATCAGGGTTGTCAAAACCGCATCAAAGGCACGGGCAGTGCAGGTTGTGCGTTATCAGAACAGCAAAAGGATTGTTTTGCATCATATCGGTTCCGCTCATACAGAGGAAGCACTAAATGATTTAATGATATTTGCAGAAGAATGGATAAAGGACTACACCAGGCAGCTCTCCATTTTTCCCGATGAAAACCCTAACAGGCTTTTACACTTGAACCACAGCACTTTTATTGGCATAAAATATCGTTTTTTTCACAATCAGGTACATGCAATACAGGATATGATTGGACTAGACGAACTACCTGCTTTGTTAAACGATTTGGTGGCAATAAGGATATTTGAACCCGCATCCAAACTTCGTTCCCTTGAGCTCATGGAGCAGTACTTCGGGATTTGTCATAGCCGAAAGACATACTACAAGATTGCCCCTGAATGTATCAATCTAAAGAAAACAGTAGAACAAAAGATTGTCAACTTTGCTAAAGTTCATTACTGGTTCAATTTCGATATTCTGTTTTACGATGTAACAACACTTTATTTTGAAACTTTTGAAGAAGACGAGTTGCGCAAAAACGGTTTTTCAAAAGACAACAAATCTCAACAGCCACAAATACTAATAGCCTTGATGGTAAGTAAGGAGGGCTTCCCTGTAGCGTATGAGGTGTTTTCGGGCAATACTTTTGAGGGGCACACCATCATTCCGGTAATTAGTGCCACACAGTAAACCCTCTATCCTCTGACAATCAAATGGTTAGTGTTAATAACTTTCTTGAATCTTTAATGGGTTTTGTTTGGTTAAGTTATTTAAAATACAGAATTTCAGGTCGTTAATGATTTTAGATTCGCGTATTTTGAAAAATAGTACACAAAAGATTCAGGAATGAGAAACAGGTTCGAACAACAATATTCAATAGGACATCGGTTGATTAAAGACACCCCCATCAAATTAAAGCACAAAGATAAACTGGAAGAATTAATAGCTGCGCTGAAAGCAATCTATTGCCATTCGGAATACAACCAAAGGTTGTTCGAAGTTCTGGAACGCCACCTGCTGGAGAACAAAAAGAAAACAGGCAGGCCAGGGATGGATCTTTGGTGCATTTTTGTTTTGTCGCAGGTACGCCTTTGCCTGAACATGAGTTACGACTGGATTTATAACCTGGCCAACAACCATCTGGGCATAAGGTGGTTAATGGGAGTGGAAACCGAATATGGTTTCAAGCGCACAGAGTTTAGCTATCAGAACATATACGACAACGTGACCCTTCTGAGCGATGAAATGGTAAAAGAAATTAATTCGATTGTATTGGAATTTGGGCATGGCGAGGTGTTTAAAAAAAAAGAAACGGCAGCCTTGCGCTTAAAAACTGACAGCTTCGTGGTGGAGAGCAACGTCCACTTTCCGACCGACTATAACCTGCTGTGGGACAGCGCGCGCAAATGCATTGATGCCGTTTGTGTTTTTCTGGGCAAATACAACAACCTGCCGGGGTGGAGGAAGATAAAAAACTGGAAGTCAGAACTGAAAGGACTGATGCGGGAACTGGGAAAAGCAACAGCATCGGGTGGAAAGGGCAAAGAACAGAGGGAAGCTAAGGCTGCCCGCAGTTACATCAACAAGGCTGCCGCACTTTATGCGAAACTTGAAAAAGAGGTGCCACAACTGCCAATCGTTGATGACCAAGACCTTGCACTGGTCGTTTCGCTGGAATATTTTATGCAACTGTTGCTCAAGCATATCGATTTGGTTGAAAGGCGGATAATAAAAGGAGAAACGATACCGCATGAAGAAAAGATGTTTTCAATTTTTGAAACTTATACTGAATGGATAAAAAAAGGCAAATCACGGCCAAGCGTTGAACTGGGCAAAAAACTGTCAATAACAACTGACCAGTTCGATTTAATTGTTGACTACCAGGTAATGGAACACGAACAAGACCGCGATATTGTCATAGCGTTGGCCGACAGGTTGTTGACCAAGTACGATATTGAATCGTGGAGTTTTGACAAAG
>DATITY010000492.1:0-35844 GCA_035467235.1 Draconibacterium sp.
TCGGGACAGGTGGTTTTTCCACGATATCTGGAAAGCATTACACGGTATTGTATTTTGTAGCTGTTTTCTTCCAGCATTTTGAAAAACTGGTTAAGTCCCTGAAAGTGTTTGTTGCCGATCCAGACCAGAAATTTTTGTGCATCGGTTAATTCATAAAAAGGTTTATGAATCGGAAAGTTGAATTTTTCGGCGGCATAAACCAGTTCGTCTTTCCACTCACTCATCTTTTCACCTTTCCAGCAGGCAATGGCATCCTGGTAAATGGACAGTGATTTGTTCGGAATAACAAGGTCTTCATCAATCCCGATTACCTTTCCGTAACCTTCGCAGGTGGGGCAGGCTCCAACGGGATTATTAAAACTAAACATGTGAACCGAAGGTTCTTCAAACTCCATTCCATCGGCTTCAAACAGGTTCGAAAACGAGCGGCTTATAATCTCATCGACTAAAAATGCCTTTATTACGCACTCTCCATGACCCTCGAAAAATGCAGTCTGAACCGAATCGGCCATTCTGCTTTGTGCATCTTCATCACGGTCAACCGAAACCCTGTCGACAACGATATTGCAGGCTCCTTTACAAAATTTATCAGTGCCGGTTTTAACCAGTTCATCAATTTTTAAAATTTCGTTGTTGGTTTCAAGTCTGGTAAAGCCTTGCTGCATAAGCAATTCTGCTTCCTGCAAAATCGAACGTCCGTTTTTTGGAATTAAAGGTGCTGCAATTATAATCCGGGTTTCTTTTTCAAATGAATTGATGTAATCCAAAACATCAGAAACACTTTCACGTTTTACAATTTCGCCTGTAACCGGTGAAATTGTTTTGCCGATTCGGGCGTAAAACAGTTTCAGGTAATCATAAATTTCGGTTGACGTTCCTACTGTCGATCTGGGATTCCGGGTATTAACCTTTTGTTCAATGGCAATTGCAGGTGGAATTCCTTTAATAAAATCAACTTCAGGTTTGTTTATCCGGCCTAAAAACTGTCGTGCATACGATGAAAGACTTTCAACATATCGTCGTTGCCCTTCGGCAAACAGCGTGTCGAATGCCAGTGATGACTTGCCCGACCCTGAAACTCCGGTAACAACAATAAATTTGTTTAACGGAAGTTTTAAACTGATATTCTTTAAATTGTGAACCCTGGCATTTTGAATTTCAATGTATTTCGATGTATTTTGATTTGGCATATTTCTTGGACAACGTAATTTCTTATAAAAAATTTGTATTTATAAGTAAAAAGTCTCATTTTTACGCAAGCAAAATTAATAATTTGTTTCACTTCAATTAAAAAAGGTCGCCTATAGAAAAAATTTACTTTTTGTTTAAACTTAAATAGAAGGTAATGTCGAAAGAAAATTTACTGAACGACAATGAGCTTGTTCAGCGATTTATTGCAGGTGATCAATATTCATTGGAAATTTTAATTCAGCGGCATAAAGGTAGAGTGTTTTCTTACATTTTACTTATTGTGAAAAAACAGGAACTGGCAGAGGATATTTTCCAGGAAACCTTTATAAAAGTAATCCGCTCGCTGAAAAAGGGAAAATATACCGAAAACGGTAAGTTTGTTTCCTGGGTCTTGCGTATATCCCATAACCTGATAATCGATCATTTCAGAAAGGAAAAGTTAAAAGGAACTGTTTCGAACGACAGTTTGGATATAGATATTTTTAACTCCCAGAAATTTTCGGAAGATACAGTCGAAGATCAGATGATTAACACTCAGATTTTGAGTGAGGTAAAAGATTTGATAAAGGAGTTGCCCGAAGATCAGCAACAGGTTATTATTATGCGTCACTACCTTGATCTTAGTTTTAAGGAAATTGCCGAACAGACCGATGTGAGTATTAATACTGCATTGGGCAGAATGCGTTATGCTTTAATAAATCTGCGCAAACTGGTTGAAAAAAAGAATCTGATTCTCACCAAGTTTTAACCATTGTTAACACAATAAAAAAAGGGAGATGGCGTTTTTAAGGAAATGAAAATCTTAAAAGTGCCTATGAGAAATTACTCTACCTTGATGTACTTGGTTAATAGTTATCAGCCAGAGTCGGAATCAAATCCGGATAATTTGGTTGATGAATTTATTGACAGTTTTTTAACAACGATTCCAGAGGCTGAAAACATGCCATCGGATTTGGTAATCGAAAACATTCTGAACTTTGCCCGCTCTTATGAAGTTTATGAAACAGAGGATGCGGGATACGTAGAAATGAATTTGAACTAAGAAAAGCGAGATGTCTAAATTAAGGCATCTCGTTTTTTTCTGCCCCTTTAAATGCAGCCTTTAATACAATATACCCCAATGTTCCAGCAACAACTGAGCCTATTAAAACTCCCATTTTGGCCGAATCAATCAATGCCTGATCTGTGAATGCAAGGTTGTTAATAAACAGTGACATTGTAAATCCAAGGCCTCCTAAAATTGATATTCCCGCCAGCATTTTATAAGTTATATTTTTAGGTAATTCCGAGATTTTGAGTTTGATTGATAAAAATGAAAGCAGAAAGATTCCAATGGCTTTTCCAAAAACCATGCTTAGTGCAATATTTGCGGAAAGGCCAAAATTCGATTCCCCTCCAAAGTTGAATACTACCCCGGCATTGGCTAAGGCAAATAACGGCATTATTAAAAACACAATCCAGCCATGCAGCGAATGTTCGAGATATTGCAACGGAGGTGCAGTTTTTTCGGCAAGATCTTCAATTTCTTCAATGGCTGCCAGTTGGTTTTTTGTAAGGATTTTTGTTTCAGATTTTTTCTTGTCACAATCTGCAATAAAAATATCAAGTGCATCATTTACATTATTATAAAAAAAGGTTGTATTTGCTTTTCGTTTTATTGGTATTGTTAAAGCTAATAAAACCCCTGCAATAGTAGCATGAATGCCTGATTTCAGGAATAGAATCCAAACAATTACACCCATCAGAAAAAAGAAATATTTTGAGTAGTAGCCCTTTAATGAAAGGGCAAAAAGTACAGCAATTATTATTAATGCGATTCCAATGTAGCCCCAAACCAGATTTGTGCTGTAAAAAAAGGCAATTACCAAAACGGCTCCCAAGTCGTCGATTATTGCAAAAGCCATTAAAAATACTTTTAATCCAATAGGAACTCTGTTGCCAAGAAGCTGTAAAATACCAAGTGTAAAAGCAATATCAGTGGCAGTTGGTATTCCCCAACCTTCGGAACCCGGTTCACCAATATTTAAAATTATAAAAAAAACTGCCGGGAAAACCATTCCACCAACTGCTGCAAAAAGCGGTAATGAAGCCTTTTTAAAATCGTTAAGTTCTCCGGCAACAAGTTCTCGTTTAATCTCGAGTCCGATTAAAAAGAAGAAAATGACCATTAAACCATCGTTTATCCATTTTATCACAGGTTTTGATAATTCAAAACCCGGAAGGCTGATTGTAATATAATTATTCCAAAAATCCAGAAAACTGTTACTTACCGGGCTGTTGGCCAAAACCAGCGCCAAAATAGTTGCGATAAAAAGAATCATACTGCCCGAGGTCTCAAGCTTAATAAATTTGGCTAAAGGTTCTTTTATAAAATTCATTATTGCTTTGTTTTAATAATCTCCAAAATATAAGTTTTGTTTAAGTACATCATTTTATCTATAAAAATAAAAATAAAAACCAGAAACTATTGTTTTTAATTTTACAATGTTATAATTTTATGATGTCAATTTAATATCATATTAATTTAAATTTAATGTCATGGAAAAACAGTACAAAGGATTATCAGGCTACATGTTTCTTTTTCTGGAACTGATTATTTTAGCCCTAACAGTGTTTGGTTTTATGAGAGGGATGTTTATTCCTTCGGTAATACTGGTTGTTGCTTTTATTTTAATTGCAATTGGATTTACAGTCGTCGATCCAAATCAAAGTTGCGTTATGGTTTTGTTTGGAGCTTACAAAGGAACAATTAAAAGCAACGGATTTTATTGGGTAAACCCGTTTTTTGTCAGAAAGAAAATTTCATTGCGGGCGAGGAATTTCGACAGTGAAACTATAAAAGTAAACGACAAACTGGGAAACCCGATTATGATTGGTCTGGTATTGGTTTGGAGAGTTCAGGAGACATTCAAAGCTGCTTTTGGTGTCGATGAATTTGAACATTTTGTTGTGGTTCAAAGTGAAGCAGCTTTGAGAAAACTGGCCGGAATTTATCCTTATGACAACATTGAAGATGAAAAAGCAAAATTAACTCTGCGCGAAGGCACTGAAGAAGTAAACGACCAGCTCGAAGCAGAAATCAGGGAAAGGCTTGATATTGCAGGAATTGAGGTGATTGAAGCACGTATTAACCACATTGCCTATGCCCAGGAAATTGCACAGGCCATGTTAAAACGTCAGCAGGCAACTGCAATTGTTGCTGCCCGTTTCAAAATAGTTGAAGGTGCTGTAAGTATGGTTGAAATGGCGCTGGAGCAACTGAACCAGAAAAAAATTGTTGATTTGGATGAAGAGAAAAAGGCAACAATGGTAAGTAATCTGATGGTTGTACTCTGTGGCGATAAAGATGCAACACCGATTGTAAACGCAGGCACTTTGTATTAACGGTGGAAAAGGTTTTATTTTCAGAAGAACAACGATTTACACAAAAGTGGCTTTGGTTATTAATCATCGGGGCAACTTTGGTTTCGATTGTGCCAACCGTGGTTGGAATTTGTTCGCAGGAAATTATGGGTAAACCATGGGGAAACAATCCAACTGAAACGAGTATTTTATTGCTGATTCTCTTATTCGAGATTTTAGTAATGGGATGTGTTGTTCTGTTAATTTATAAAATGAAGCTAAAAGTGGAAATCAAATCAGACGGTTTTTGGTTTTGCTTTCCGCCTCTGGCTCGAAAATGGAGATGTATTAAAAAGGAGGAAATTGCCAGTTTTAAGGTTCGTAATTACCGTCCTGTTTCTGAATATGGTGGTTGGGGTATAAAAGGAAGCAGAAGAAACAAGGCATATAATATAAGTGGAAATGTTGGGTTGCAGTTGGTTCTGAAAGATGGTCGAAAAGTGTTATTTGGAACGCAAAAAAGCCAGGCAATTGAATATGCGATGGAGAAAATGATGAATAGTGAAAGATTGAAATAAAATGACGAAGAAAAAATCATTTGTACTTCGAATAAATCAGGAATTGATGGAAGCAGTTGAAAAGTGGGCTGCAGATGATTTTAGGAGTGCCAATGGACAATTGGAATGGATAATCTATAATGCATTAAGAAATGCTAAAAGGCTGAACAAAAGCATCGAAGATGAAAATTTGCATTAGTTTTTTTGTGAGAAAGTCTCAGAATTATAAATCAAAATTAAATCAAGAATAAACTATGAACCAAAAAAGTTATACATGCCCAAAGTGTGCGAATCGTAAAGCAGATGTTGATCAAATCAGGACCACAGGCTCCGGGTTTACGAGATATTTTAATATTCAAAACCGAAGGTTTTATGCTGTTTCGTGTTCAAAATGCGGATTTACAGAGTTGTATAAGGAAGGTAAAACCAGTGGTGCAAGTAATGTGCTCGACTTTATAACCGGATAAATTTTTTTAGTAATTTAAACGGCTTTATTAAACCAATAAAACTGTTTAAATGAAAAATACAAATTCACGCCGCGATTTCTTAAAAAAGGCAACTGCAGGTTCTGCACTTTTAATGGTTGGTGGAATTGTTCCGGGTTTCAGCGCTGGAAGTTACCGGAGAATAATTGGGGCAAACGAGTTAATTCGTGCATCGGTTATGGGCGTTAACTCCCGTGGAAATGCGCTTGCACAGAATTTTGGCTATCAAAAGGAATGCGAAGTTATTCATATTTGCGATGTCGATTCGCGAGTAATTGAAAAGTGCGCTTTGGCAGTTCAAAAAGTACAGGATACAAAACCGCAGGGTTTTGTCGATTTCCGAAAATCACTGGAAAGTAAAGATGTTGATTTAATGGTAATTGCAACTCCTGATCACTGGCATGCCCCGGCAGCATTGCTCGCCTTGCAGGCAGGCAAACATGTTTATCTCGAAAAACCGTGCAGCCACAATCCACACGAAGGTGAAATGCTGGTTAAAGCTGCTGTCCGATATAAAAAATCAATTCAAATGGGGAACCAGCGCCGTTCGTGGCCTAATGTAATTCAGGCAATTGAAGATTTAAAAGGAGGAATAATCGGACGGCCATATTTTGGTAAAGGCTGGTATACCAACAACCGCGAATCTATTGGAATTGGAAAGGAAGTGTCGGTTCCTGAAGGATTAAACTGGGATTTGTGGCAGGGGCCAGCACCCAGAAAGACATATAAAGACAACATTGTCCATTACAACTGGCACTGGTTCTGGCATTGGGGAACCGGCGAGGCACTAAATAACGGTACGCACATGATCGATTTACTTCGCTGGGGACTTGGTGTTAATTACCCTGTAAAAGTAAGTTCAAATGGTGGTCGGTACCAATTTAAGGACGATTGGGAAACGCCGGATACGCAGGTTATTAATCTCGATTTTAAGGAAAATGTTTCGATGACATGGGAAGGCAGAAGCTGTAACGGCAGAAACATAGAAGGAAGTTCGGTTGGAGTTGAATTTTATGGTGAAAAAGGTTCACTGGTTATTTCGGGTGGAAATGAATACAAGGTTTACGATTTAAAAAACAATTTGGTAAAAGAAGTAAAAGATACCAAAGAAATCGACCCGCGTGATGCTGCCAATCCAGCCGGTCACCTTGATGGGTTGCACATTCAGAATCTTTTCAATAATATTTTGAAAGGCGAAGAACTCAAATCGGACATAGATTCGGGGCATAAAAGTACGTTGCTGGTTCAATTGGGAAATATTGCTCAGCGGGTCGGTCATTCTCTTGAAATCAATCCTGAAAACGGGCACATCGTTGGTGATAACGACGCACAAAAACTTTGGTCGCGTGACTATGAAAAAGGTTGGGAAATGAAAATATAAGTAATTGGTTTCATAAACACCCTTCGACTCCGCTCACTGTGACAGTCACCCTAAGCGGAGTCGAAGGGTGTGTAAAAAATAAGCATCTTGAAAAAATGGAAAGAAGAAATTTTATAAAAACAATCGGAACCGGAGTTGCAGTTTCTGCAGTTGTACCAACAATTTTAGCAAATACTTCTTCTGAACAAAAACCAATCAGAATTGGAATTATTGGAGCCGAAAACTCACACACAGCTGGTTTTGGAAAACTATTCAACATCGACAAAAAATTTCCGGGGGTAGAATTGAAATATGTTTGGGGTGAAACCGAAACCTTTGCTAAAGCAGCCATGGAAAAAGGTGCAATACCTAATCAGGTGAAAGATCCTTCAGAAATGCTTGGTAAAATTGATGCGTTGATTGTCGATCACCGGCACCCGAAATTTCACCTCGAACCCGCTGTTCAATTCATAAAAGAGGGTATTCCGACTTTTATCGACAAACCGTTTTGTTATCGTGCTGCTGAAGGAAAAGAATTTCTGCAACTGGCCAAAAAAATGGGGACACCCGTTACTTCGTACAGTTCGATTTCACAAAGCGCTGCAACTTTCGATATAAAAGAGCAAGTCGCATCCTTGGGCAAAATAAGCCAGGTCATCAGAACCGGAACTGCTGATTTTGATTCTCAGTACGGCGGAATTTTTTTCTATGGCATTCACATTGTTGAACCATTGATGTTTATATTTGGCGATGACATTCAGGAAGTCAGGGTGAACCGAAACGGAAAGTTAGGTAATGCAAGCCTCAAATTCTCATCGGGATTATTTGCTACTTTAATTTTTAAGGAAAAAGCTTACGGTTGGGAAACATTTGTGGAAACCGGTGACAACCTTGTTGAATTAAAACCACGTGTTGAAGAATCCGATCCACCGAAAAATTATGTCGATTTGGTTGAAATGTTCAGAAGCGGAAAGGAACCCCGCACACACGAAAGCATTTTAAATGGTGTTTGTATCCTGGAAGCGCTCGAAAAATCAGGTAAAACCGAAAAATGGACAGCGGTGGAATATTTGAAACTGGAATAAAAAATAGCTCCAGACTTTAGTATGGTGATTCTGATAGAAAAATAAGACCGGCTTTAACCATTAAATAAACAGATAAGAATGAAGCAGAGATTACAAAACGGATTGTTAGGGATCATCGTTTTTTTGAATTACATATTTCAGGTTAATGCCCAGCAAACAGTTGAAGGATTTCATTTTGTTACAGGGAAACCAATTCAGCTTAAAATTGAAAACGGGAAAATTGCTGAAATTAAGTCAATTAAAAAATTGAAAGATGAAAACAGCAAAATCTTCATTGCACCAGGATTTATCGATAACCAGGTAAATGGATTTGCAGGTGTTTCTTTTGCATTTGGCGAAAGTGATTTAACTGGTGAGGGAATAGAAAAAGCCACACGCGAATTGTGGAAAATGGGTGTAACTACTTATTTGCCAACGCTCACAACAAATAGCCAGGAAATTCTTATAAAGAACTTTGCTTTGCTTGCCAAAGCGGTTGACGATGAAAAGTTGTTAGGTTCAATTCCCGGTTTTCATTTGGAAGGCCCGTATATAAATCCCGAAGATGGTTTCCGTGGCGCTCACCCAAAACAGTTCGTCAGGTTGCCTGACTGGGATGAATTTTTGGAAATGTACGGTGCTTCGGGCAAACATATTTTGCAGGTAACAATCGCCCCGGAAATGGAAGGGGCACAGGATTTTATTAAAAAGTGCCACGAAATGGGAATTGTCGTAGCTGTTGGACATCACAATGCAAATAAACAACAACTCGATTCGGCAGTGGAAAATGGCGCGCGGATTGCCACTCATCTCGGAAATGGTTGTGCAAACATGATAAACCGGCACTACAATCCGCTTTGGCCGCAACTTTCAAACGATGATTTAATGATTAGCATCATTTGTGACGGTTTTCATTTGCTGCCCGAGGAAATCAGGGTTTTTTACAAAACCAAAGGAGTGGATAAAACCATCATTACTTCCGATGTAACAAGTTATGCCGGTCTGAAACCAGGCCAGTATAAAACCCAAACCGGTGAAACTATCGAACTTACCCCGGAAGGCAAACTGCACTATCCGGCGCAGCAGGTTTTGTATGGTTCTGCATCGCCAATAACAAAAGGAGTTGGTTATGTTATGAAAGTTACCGGATGTTCAATGGCCGATGCAATTCAAATGGCCAGTACAAATCCTGCAAAACTGTACGATTTAAATGACAGGGGAACATTGGAAACTGGCAAAAGAGCCGATTTGGTTTTGTTTACTTTGGATGATTTTACAGTAAATATTCAGAAAACTTTTGTGAAAGGGGAGTTGGTTTATGATACTTCAGAACTGTAAATACATAAAAAATCTTTGATTAATTTATCAAAACGAACATGACAAATATTAAAATCGGAAATTACCGGTACCGCATACTTGCATTGGTTTTTATGGCCACAACCATCAATTATTTCGACAGAAGTATAATTGGTGTAATGGCACCAACTCTGCAAAAACTTTTTGACTGGACCAACAAAGATTACGCAGCAATTATGGTTTCATTCAAGATTGCCTACGGAATAGGATTGCTGTTTATGGGTGGAATTATCGACAGGTTGGGAACCAAAGTTGGATACACAATTTCTATTGTTATCTGGAGTATTTTCGGAATGCTGCATGCGGTAATCAAGCCGGCTTTTGGTCTGATCGGATTCATTTTGGCCCGGTTCGGACTTGGAATTGGTGAGTCGGGGAATTTCCCGGCAGCCATAAAAACAGTTGCTGAATGGTTCCCCAAAAAAGACAGGGCATTTGCAACCGGTATTTTTGATGCTTCAACCAGCGTTGGCGCTATTTTAGCACCTTTTATTGTGGGTGCAATTGTTACAGTGGAAGGGAAAAACTGGCAGATTCCGTTTCTTTTTACAGGAGTTTTAAGTGCTTTGTGGGTTTTTTTATGGTTGAGAACATATAAAAAACCTGAAGAACATCCAAAGTTGTCAAAAGAGGAACTGGCTTACATTAACAGCGATTCAGCAGAAGAAACCACTGAAAAAATCGCATGGATAAAACTGCTGCCCCGCAAGGAAACATGGGCTTTTTCGCTAACAACTGTTACCGACGGCGTTTGGTGGTTTTACCTTTTTTGGGGAGCCAAATTCCTGGCTGAACAGTTTGGTGTTGACATCAACAATATTGGATTGCCCTTTCTTATTATTTTTGTTATGGCCGATTTTGGAAGTCTTTTTGGTGGATATGCTTCGGGATTACTCATAAAAAAAGGCTGGTCGGTGAACAAAGCCCGAAAAATTACCCTGCTTGTTTGTGCAATTATCATTTTACCAGTTGTCTTTGTTCCTGTAGTAGCGAGTAAGTGGCTTGCAGTTTTTCTGATTGGATTGGGAGCAGCCGGACATCAATCGTGGTCAATCAACAGCTACACACTGGTTCCCGATGTATTTCCTAAAAAAGCTGTTGCTTCGGTCATCGGTATCGGAAAAATGGTTGGTGTGGCAATTGCAATTGTTGCCGATATCGCTTTGGGTTCAGTTCTTGATACGGCCAATAACTCAGGATATTTCTGGGCTTTTGTAATTGCAGGGTTTTCTTACCTGATTATTTTAGGTTTCGTTCATTTGCTGATGCCAAAGATGACTCCATTGGATGACAACCTGAACTACATTCATTAAAAGACAAAGATTTAATAACCAAAATATGAAATATAAATCATGGAAATCATTATTTCAGAAACAAAACAGGAATTGGGAAAGCTGGCTGCTGAAAAAGGCGCTGAGTTAATCCGCGAAGCCATCCGTAAAAATGGAAAGGCAAATATCATTGTTGCTACCGGGGCTTCCCAGTTTGAAATGCTTGGCGAACTGGTAAAAGAAGATGTCGACTGGTTGGTTGTAACCGGTTTTCATTTAGATGAATATATTGGTATCGAAATATCGCACCCGGCTTCGTTCAGAAAATATTTAAAGGAACGGTTTGTGGATTTCGTTCCGATAAAAGAATTTAACTATGTAAATGGCAGTGTTGATGCGGTTGCAGAGTGCCGACGACTTGGCGAAATTATCAGCCGACATCCGATTGACGTGGCATTTGTGGGAATTGGTGAAAACGGTCACCTTGCATTTAACGACCCGCCTGCCGATTTCGAAACCGAAGAACCTTATCTGGTTGTCAATCTCGATGACGACTGCCGCCGGCAACAACTGGGCGAGGGTTGGTTTCCCACTTTCGACGATGTTCCGAAACAGGCAATCAGCATGTCAATCAAACAAATCATGAAATCTGAACATATTATTTGCAGTGTGCCTGATGAACGAAAAGCAGCAGCAGTAAAAAATACATTGAAAAGTGAGGTTTCATCACTGGTTCCGGCATCTGTTCTGCAATTGCATCCTTCAACCTGGCTTTTTCTGGATAAAACATCAGCCTCAGGTTTATGAAAAAACGGGTGTCGCGCCCATCTGTCGTGCGGTCAGGGATTCCGATCATTGAGAACTTGCGATTCGGAAATCGCTGCACCTGTACTCCCCTTTAACTTAACTTTAAATCAAGGGGTGAAAGTTTTGTAATCAGGTAATTGCAACCAAAATAAATTAATTTTGGTTCGCTTTAGAAACAGATAAAATTTAAATCAAAAATCATGAATATTAGTGCTTTACAAAAAGAACGGGCAAAATACCAGCCTAAACTTCCAAAATCGCTGTGTGGTGCGTTAAAAATGGTTGAAGGCGAAATGACCCAGTCGATTGCCGATCAGGCGGAAATTTCAGAACTTTTCCCAAATACTTACGGAATGCCGCTGGTCTCCTTTGAAGAAGGAACGGAAAAAAGAACTTTTGATCCGGTAAATATAGGCGTTATTTTGTCTGGTGGGCAGGCGCCGGGAGGACATAATGTAATTTCTGGTATTTACGATGGCATCAAACGTATTCATCCAAAAAGCAAACTGTTTGGTTTTTTGGGTGGTCCGGGTGGTCTGGTAAAACACGAATACATTGAACTGACAGCCGAAATTGTTGATGAATACCGTAATACCGGTGGTTTCGATATTATTGGCTCAGGCCGGACAAAACTCGAGGAACATGCTCAGTTCGATAAAGCGCTTGAAATAATCAAGGATCTTGGTATCAACGCACTGGTGATTATTGGCGGCGACGACTCGAACACCAATGCCTGTGTTTTGGCCGAATATTATGCCGCGAAAAAAGCTGATGTTCGGGTAATCGGATGCCCCAAAACAATCGACGGTGACCTGAAAAATGACATGATCGAAGCTTCGTTTGGGTTCGATACTGCTACAAAAGTGTATTCAGAACTTATCGGCAATATTCAGCGCGATGCCAATTCTGCAAAAAAATACTGGCATTTTATTAAACTGATGGGTCGTTCGGCTTCGCATATCGGTTTGGAATGTGCATTGAAAACACAACCCAATATTTGCCTCATTTCGGAAGAAGTGGCCGAAAAGAAGGAAACGCTTGGACAGGTGGTTGAGTACATGGCCGAAGTTATTGCAAACCGGGCACAGCACGGACATAATTTCGGTGTGGCTTTAATACCGGAAGGATTGGTTGAATTTATTCCCGAGATGAAAACACTGATTGACGAATTAAATGATCTTTTAGCCGAAGGCACTAAAACAGCCGAAATATTCCAGAATGTAAAAAAGAGTTACCGTTTGGAATGGATTGCAGAAAAACTTTCTGCTGAATCTGCTGTAGTTTTAAAATCACTTCCTCCCGGAATAGCTACTCAGCTAACACTCGATCGCGATCCACATGGTAATGTGCAGGTTTCGCTCATTGAAACAGAAAAACTACTTGGCGAAATGGTAAAAGCCAAACTGGATGAGATGAAAAAGTCCGGTCAGTATAGTGGCAAATTTAATGCCCAGTATCATTTTTTTGGTTATGAAGGACGTTGCGCGGCGCCATCTAATTTTGACGCTGACTATTGTTATTCACTGGGTTATACAGCAGGAGTGCTTATAGCTTCGGGAAAAACAGGGTACATGGCATCGGTAAGGAACCTTACTGCCCCTGCCGATGAATGGATTGCCGGTGGTGTGCCGATTACAATGATGTTGAACATGGAAAAACGCCATGGGCACATGAAACCTGTAATTCAGAAAGCACTGGTTGATTTGAAAGGGGCGCCTTTTCGTTACTTTGTTTCAAAACGTGGTGAATGGGCGCTGAATACTTCGTACATTTATCCGGGTCCCATCCAGTACTTTGGCCCGTCGGAGGTTTGCGACCAAACAACAGAAACATTAAAGCTGGAACAAGCTTAATTTTATAACATAGTTCATACTGGAAGCCTTTCTGTTTTATTACGGAAAGGCTTCCGTTTTTTAAACGGATAGCAAAAAAGGTTCCGGCCGTTAAAACATTTTATTTTAACCCGCCGGAACATATCTATTTTGATCCTGGTTTTTTTGATTAGGCAGAGAGATTGCATTTAAGAAGAAGTTTATTTATACCACATTGTACCTTCTCCTCTCCAGCAGGTGGTTTGAGCCTGCAGATCGGTCTGGCCTTCCATAACTACTAATCCGGATACATCTTCGAACTTGCCGGTACCATCTGACATGATAACTTCACCGGTAAACGGGAGTATTGGAATATTTGAATAAAAAAGATTCAACTTAATTTTCATAGGTGATTCTGCCGGATGGGTAAATGCATAAGAATCACCATTGTCAGCAGTTATTCTTCCGTGAGATTCCATCCATAACTCATCATCCAACGGATTTGGTGTGCCAAAATCTTTATAAATACAACTGGTTTTAATACCATAACTTTTCTCTGTTATTACTTCGCCCATGTGGGTGGCATGACCACTAATATTTCCATAAACAGGGAATGCTTTTATTGGAAAAAATTCAGGGGCATCAATTACTGGAATAAAATTACACGACGGATCTAAACAACCTGGATTAGGCGCATTGGTCATGCAAAACTCAGCTTTCATTGGGATTGGCACTTTTGCCTTTTTCAGGTCTGGAGTCTGGTCGAACATTTCATCTTTTGCACAGCCGGCAAAAATGAGCATTACAATTGCAAACAAATAAATCAGTGTTTTCATAATTCAGAAATTTTTAAAGTGAAACATAAATTTGATTTTTATCTCAAAATTCGGACATCCCAACATGCAATGTTTTGCTGAGCATCTCAATTGTTTTGCTTTGAATATCAAATGCTATAATGCTTGAATGAATGCGGGAATGGATAAATGAATGAATTCAGTAATTCTGAATGTTTTAAAAAAAAGTAAATAATAATCATTCGAGAAACTAAGAGCCGGTTGTCCCAAAAGTCAAACCTGTTCAATTGAAAAAGCAGCAGACAAGCCAACAACCAGCAACCAGCAACCAGCAATCAGAAGCCAGCAACCAGTGCTATTTCTGTTTTCGCATCTCCTTTGGGCTTTTGCCGAATTGTTGTGTGAATTCGCGGCTGAAATGGGAGAGGTTCTTGAATCCTGCGGTAAAGGCGATTTGCGTAATATTCAGTTCAGGTTTCGCCAGGAGTTCTTTTGCCTTGTGCAGGCGAAGCAACTTAAAATAATCAGCTATGGTTTGATTGCTGATTGATTTGAATTTACGGTACAACTGAGCGTGGCTGACTGCCAGCTCGCGGCATAAATCGTTGATATTATAATCCTCGTTCGCTAAGTTATTCTCTAGTATCTGTCGCACTTTTAGTATAAATTCGTCTTCCGTTTTTATCGCCACATCTTTGGATTCGGGCAATTGAGAAAGCGAGGCATATCTTTCGTGCAATTTTTTACGCATTTCAATCAAGGAACGAAGCTGAATGTGCAATTCGTTTTCGTTAAATGGTTTTGAAAGATAAGCATCAGCGCCGCGGGCCAGTCCTGTGAGACGCGAATCGATATCGGCTTTTGCTGTAAGCATAACAACTGGAATATGGCTGGTTCGGAAGTCGTTTTTTATTTTTTCGAGCATTTCAATTCCATCCATTTCGGGCATCATAACATCGGTTAACACAATATCAGGAATCAGATTAAGCGCTTTTTCAAGTCCGGTTTTTCCGTTTTCTGCCAGTTCAATATGGTATTCCTGTTGCAGAATAGCTGCCAGATATTGCGAAACATCAGCGCTGTCTTCAACAATTAAAAGCGCTGGCAAACTGTTTCCTGATAATGAAATTTGCCCGTCGAGTGGTTTCGTTCTTTTAAGATGTTGCAATTCAGTGATTTTATTCGAAAGATTTTCAGGTATAATTTGTTCGTCAGGGATTGCCTTCCTTGTTACAGGTAGTTGAACCGTAAAAGTGGTGCCAGATCCGGGCATGCTTTGCACTGTAATTTTACCATTGAGCATTTCTGTAAACTCTTTGGCAAGCGCCAGTCCAAGCCCGGTTCCACCTGCTGATCCTGAGTTATTTCCAACCTGGTAAAACCTGTCGAAGATATACGGCAAGTGGTGTGGTTCAATACCGGTACCGTTATCAATCACCTGAATTTTAAATATCTGCTCATTTTCGTTTAACCCCGTTTTAACTTCGATACTGCCATTTTCAGGTGTATATTTTAAGGCATTTGCAAGTAAATTCGAAACGATATGCACTATTTTATCAGGGTCGAAATCCATCATAACCTGTTTTTGCTCAGGCAAATAAATCAATTTTATATTTTTTTCGTGTGCCACCGACCGGAATAACCCGGTAACATAACCAATAAAAGTAACGAGGTTGCCTTGAATTAAATGCAGCGGCATTGAACCAGCCTCGATTTTTGAAATATCGAGCATTTGGTTCACCAGCCTAAGCAGAATGCCACTGTTGTTTTTTATCTTTTGAGTGCCATCCGAAAGCCACTGGTCGGGTTTCTTATAAATCAGGTCGGCCATTCCCTGGATAATGGTTAGTGGCGTGCGGAATTCATGGGTGATGTTAGTAAAAAGTTTTGTTTTGGCTTCGTTTAGCTCTTTTTGTTTATTTGCTTCCAATTCTTCAAATTTATGTTGCCGGGTAATAAAATCAACAACAAAAAGTAATGACAAAGCCGACATCGACAATGTATTAATCATCCAGATAATAGAGTTTCTGATTGGTGTAATTTGTTCGGGAACAGTAAGATAGGGGCCGGCAATACCGGCAATTACAACGAAAATTGAATAAACTATAAACAAGGAAATCGTTATGGCTAAACTCTGAAGCGGAATTGCCAGCAAAACAAATGAAAAACAAGCGACAATTAGTCCCACTGAAGTTACAATTCCCCCGAGTTGTATTATGGTGTAAAAAGTTACCATCATCAGTAGTAACAGGTGAATGGTAAAATAATGTTTGAAAAACCTTGTTATGAACGGGGTAATTATTAATGCCAAAATCAACAGGACAAGACAGGCAAAACCGTATTGAATCAGTATCGTTAACTCAGGTACAAAGAAAAGGAATGAAAATGTAAGTATAAATACATGTATAAACCCGTAAATAGTTGAAGACCACATGGCTTTTCTGGAGCTTAATTCAATTTCCCCGCATCCCGGATAGCGGAGGAGTTTCTCAATCCTCTGATTAATTTTTGCAGTTAACGAATTAGCCATATTCGCTCGCAATTGAAGGTTTCACAGTTTTTACCAATCACATTATTATTAACTCAATTGCGATTAAAGTTAGGATAAAAATTACGATAAATAAAAATACCGGGGCTTTTAACCACCGGCATTTTTATTAAGATGCAATATTTTTAGTAAAAATTCAGGAAAAATCGCTTTTTAGCTTATTTTAATTTAACCTGAATCACTGTAATCAGATAAAATCAAATCATTTCTTTTTCATGTCGATTTGCTCCTGTACAAGCGCATCGATAACAGCCACTGCAGTAATATTTACAATATCACGCACAGAACTTTCGAAATCGGTAAAGTGGATTGGTTTGTTCAATCCCATCTGCAACGGACCAATCGATTCTCCTTCGGCCATTTCCTGGAGCAGTTTGTACGCAGTATTTGCCGACGACAGGTTTGGGAAAATCAGCGTGTTTACATCTTCTCCTTTTAATCTTGAAAATGGATATTTCTTGTCACGAATTTTTTTGTCGAGGGCAAAATTGAGCTGCATTTCGCCATCAATAGCCAGCGTTGGAAATTCATCCTGTAAAACTTTAACCGCTTCGTGCACCGATGCCGGGCTGCCAATTTCATCGGAGCCAAAGTTTGAATACGACAACATGGCTATTTTTGGATCTCTTGCAAAAAGTCTGACCGTATTTTGAGCAAGCCGGGCAATATCGATAAGTGTTTCTGTGTTGGGATGTCGGTTAATCAGCGTATCAGCCAGAAAAAAAGTTCCCTTCTTTGAACTGAAAATGTGCATTGTTGCAAAATGGCTAAATCCTTCGCGGATACCGATTACTTCCTTTGCAACCTTAATTGTATTTGAATACTTGGTATAAACTCCGGTAATAAAAGCATCAGCTTCGCCGGTTTCAACCATCATCATTCCAAAATAGTTACGTTCAAACATTTTGTCGTTTGCTTCTTCAAACGTGGCACCCTGGCGACTGCGTTTTTCTGTCAGAATTCTTGCAAAACGTTCCCGCCGTTCGGCTTCACGGTCGTGGCGAAGGTTAACAATTTCACATCCTTCGAGGCTAAGGTTTAATTCAGCAGCCAGTTTTTCGATACGTTCATCATTTCCAAGCAGAACAGGATGGCAGATTCCTTCCTGATAGGCTTCGACAGCGGCTTTCAGCATGTTTGGGTGCGAACCTTCTGCAAAAACCACACGCCTTGGATTTTCGCGTGCCATCTCGCGAAAACGGCGTGTAAGTTTCGATTCGTAACCCATCAGGTGACGCAGATTATCTTTGTATACGTCCCAGTCATCAATTGTTTTGCGGGCAACTCCCGATTCAATGGCTGCACGGGCAACGGCTGCCGAAACTTCAGTAATCAACCTTGGATCTACCGGTTTTGGGATAATATATTCGATTCCAAACGTAAGTTTATTTACGTTGTATGCAGCATTTACCATATCAGGTACTGGCTGTTTGGCTAATCCGGCAATGGCTTTGCAGGCTGCCATTTTCATTTCCTCGTTAATTTGGCGGGCACGTGTATCCAATGCACCTCTGAAAATATACGGAAATCCGATAACGTTGTTGATTTGATTCGGATAATCAGATCTTCCAGTGGCAAAAATGATATCCTCGCGCGCAGATTTTGCATCGTCGTAACTGATTTCAGGGGTCGGGTTGGCCAATGCAAATACGATGGGCAGCGGTGCCATGCTTTGTACCATTGCTTTTGTAAGCACATTTCCTTTTGATAATCCCAGAAAAACATCCGCTCCTTTTACAGCATCTTCAAGTGTTTTTACATCGGTGCGGATGGTGGCAAATTGCTTTTTCGATTCGTTCAGGTCGGCACGGTCAACAGAAAGCACTCCTTTACTATCGAGCATTACCACATTTTTTGGCGAAACTCCGAGTGCAATGTAGAGTTTTGTGCACGAAACTGCAGAAGCACCGGCTCCATTAACAACAATTTTTACCTCATCAATTTTTTTACCTGCAATTTCGAGCGCATTTAACAGTCCTGCAGCCGAAATTATTGCAGTTCCATGCTGGTCGTCGTGCATCACCGGAATATCAAGTTCTGCTTTGAGCCGTTCTTCAATTTCGAAACATTCAGGCGCTTTAATATCTTCGAGATTGATTCCTCCAAACGTAGGTGCAATTGCTTTTACCACCTGAATAAATTTTTCAGGATCTTTTTCGTCAACTTCAATATCGAAAACATCGATTCCTGCATATATTTTGAAAAGCAATCCCTTTCCTTCCATAACCGGTTTACCTGCCAGTGCTCCGATGTCGCCCAACCCAAGCACCGCAGTGCCATTTGAAATAACAGCAACAAGATTACCTTTCGCGGTGTAATCGTACGCAAACTCTTTGTCTTTTTCAATTTCGAGGCAAGGTTCAGCTACACCCGGTGAATATGCCAGAGACAAGTCGGCTTGGGTACTGTGTGGTTTGGTTGGATTAACTTCTATTTTTCCAGGCTTGCCCTGTGAGTGATACAACAAGGCTGCTTCTCTTGTATTTTTGTTCATGATTTACAAATTAGAAATGAAATTGATAATGGGCTGCAAATTTAAAGGAATATTTAAGGAAAAGATTATAATCTGAAATCATTAAAAAATGGTCACAAAAAATTAATGGTAGATTTAGCTCCGTAAAATTGATTTGAAATTATTCTATCTGAATCAGGCAGATACATTTATAAAAATTTAACTTACGCAATAAATTCAATGTGAGAAGGTTCTATATGAGTGCAAAATTTAGCTTAGCTTTGTATTATGATTTGTAAATAGTAAATAAATTAAAAGATGAAAAAATTATTGATTTTAATGGTAGCAGTGGTTGCGTTTAGCTCTTGCCACAATTATAAAAAAGATGCGGAACGACTGATGATGGTCAGAGACAGTTTAGCGCAGGAAACAGCATTCAGAGATTCGTCGATTGTAGGATTTTTGAACGATTTTAGCGAGATTCAGGCAAATCTCGATTCAATTAAAAAAATTGAAAAGCTGGTTACGGTGCAATCAAGCAGTGGTCGCGAATTAAATGCAAGTCAAAAACAAATGATTTTGGAAGACATTGCATTATTGAACGATTTGCTTAAACGGAATAAAGAACTTACTGCCTCTTTGCAGAAAAAATTGAAGGATGCCAACTTTAAAATTGGTAACCTGGAAGGAACAATGAAAGAATTGCAGTTGATGGTTAATAATCTGGAGGCACAAACACAGGAAAAGGATAACGAAATTGTTGTGCTAAAAGAAGATGTCAAAAAACTGAATGTCGATATTTCTTCGTTGAATGAAAAAATTGTGGCTGTTGAAACAGAAAGCCAGCAAAAAACACAAACCATAGAAACCCAAACTGTTGCGCTGAATAAGGCATATTATGCTTTTGGAACCATGAAAGAACTTAAAGACAACGGTATTATTGAGAAAAGTGGCGGTGTTATCGGGATCGGGAAAACTCCGGTAATGAAAAAGGATTTTAACCGCGACTATTTTACCGAAATTGATATCCGGAATTTTGATTACCTCAGGTTAATGGCTAAAAAGGCAAAATTGATTACCGTGCATCCTGCTGGCTCTTATCATTTTACAGGTAAAAAATTGTCAGATACACTGTTCATAGACAATTCTGCCGAATTCTGGAAAGCTTCGAAATATCTGGTTGTTCTAACCGATTAAATTTAAAATCTGAAATATTGAGGAAGAGGTATTTGGGAAACCAGATATCTCTTTTTTTTATTCCTTCCCTTTGGCCAGGTAGGTGGGGGTTTTTACTTTTTTCATCAGCCACGCCATATTTTCGGCCAAAGTTTTAATTGTCTGCATTCCTTCTTCGTCATTCAAAACTTCTCCCGGATTTCTTCCAAATGCAAAATTCCAGTAACTCGAACCGGGAACAATCATTTGGTTGATAAGGAAAAAGTTGTTGATGGTTTCGAAAGCGTGAAGCGCCCCGCCGCGGCGGACTGCAATTACGCAGGCTCCGACTTTTCTTTTCAGTAAATGATTATTGGAGCGGGTTACATAACCGGCAACGTCTATCAGCGCTTTAACTTCAGGGGTTACATCTGCAAAATAAACCGGTGAACCAATAATAATTCCATCGGCTTCAACCATTTTTTCAATACAAAAATTCAAATGGTCGTTTTTAATATGGCATTTACCGTTTTGAATTTCCCTGCATTTACCGCAGGCGGTGCAACCGTGAACCGTTTTGTTGCCCAGCTGAATGAATTCAGTTTCAATTCCTTCGTTCCGGAAAATTTCGAACATCGTATTGATGAGGATTGCAGTGTTCCCGTTTCGACGCGGGCTTCCGTTGAATGCTGTTACTTTCATTTTTAATGCTATAATGTAGAAATGTTAAAATTGTGTGTGAAAGCGTTAATTTTCATTCAAGTTTCCTTCATTCTTTCATTCATGCATTCATGCATTCTCGTATTCATGCATTGTCACTGTCCAAATACAAACTGAATAATATTTGCACCCATTTTCAGTGCTTTTTCCCTCGTTTCAGGCGGGTCGTTATGAACGTCGGGATCTTCCCATCCATCGCCCAAATCCGATTCGTAGGTGTAAAGGCAAACCATTCTTTCTTCAATAAAAATTCCAAAAGCCTGTGGCGGTTTATTATCGTGTTCATGAATTTTTGGTAATCCTTCGTTAAACGTGTATTTCTGATGAAAGATGGGGTGGGATGGAGGCAGTTCAATAAACTCCTTTTCAGGGAAAACTTTTTTCATTTCACGTCTGAAAAATTCATCTAAACCATAATTGTCGTCGCAATGCAGAAAACCGCCACCTTCAAGGTAAGTCCTTAAATTGATTGCTTCGTTTTCAGAAAAAATTATATTTCCGTGACCTGTTAAATGCACAAAAGGGAAATTAAAAATTTCAGCTGTACCCAACTCTATGGTCGATGGCTCGGGATGGATGTTGGTTTTCAAAGTGCTGTTGCAATATTTTATCAGGTTAGGAAGCGCGGTAGGATCAGAGTACCAGTCGCCACCCCCGCTGTATTTTACCAAGGCAATTTTTACCCCCTGGTTTTGTGCAAAACCAGTAAACGAAATAACCATGAATATTACTAATTGAATAATCCTCATTTTATAAATTTTCCGAAAAATACAGGTTTTGTTGTGATAAACTATTACTCGTTTGCTAAATTAACAATGTTGCAGGCAACAATTCCGGCTGTTTCGGTACGCAACCTGGCAGCTCCAAGTGATACCACTTTAAACCCGTTTTCAATGGCCAGTTTAACTTCTTCGGGACTAAAATCTCCCTCGGGGCCAATCAATATCAATGTATTATTTTCTTTTGTTGCCAAATCTTTTAAATGTGTTTTTTGAAATTCATCGCAATAAGCAATGTATTTATTTTCTGTTTTGTTATTGAATATTAGTTCTTTTAATGTGGTCAGATTATTCATCACAGGTAAATAGGCTTTTAATGATTGTTTCATTGCCGAAACAAGGATTTTCTCTAATCGTTCAGGGTTTACAACTTTTCTTTCGGAGTGGGAGGTAAGTAAAGGAGTAATTTCGTCGATTCCGATTTCGGTTGCTTTTTCCAGAAACCACTCAAACCGGTCGATATTTTTTGTGGGTGCGATTGCAATGTGAAGATGAAAATTTCTTTTACCAAATTCCAGAGTTGATTTCACTATTGAAAGCTTGCATTTTTTTGGATTGGCATCCGTAATTTCAGCTTCATAAATTCCACCTGTACCATCAATAATCTGAACCTTGTTGCCGTTTTGCAACCGAAGCACCCGGATGGCGTGTTGCGATTCAGTTTCATCGAGAAAAATTTCCCGGTTGG
Organism: Draconibacterium sp.; assembly: GCA_035467235.1. Classification (GTDB taxonomy): domain Bacteria; phylum Bacteroidota; class Bacteroidia; order Bacteroidales; family Prolixibacteraceae; genus Draconibacterium. Next base: position 22,381 of record DATITY010000492.1, read on the forward strand.
AAACATTAGGAACGTAAAAAAGTTGCATACGTGCTAGTTTAAAGTTTCGAGTTTAAAGTTTAAAGTTGTTTACCTAAACATTGCCGGAATCAGTTGGAATGCTTTGGTCCCACTGCGAGCTTGTACTTTCTTCCATGAATCGACAATAAAATCGATTGCAACGGTTGAGCAGGTGGGCATATCATCGTAAAATCGTTCCAGAAGATTGTTGACAAAATATTGAAATGCCGGATTATGGCCGAAAAAGAAGGCAGTTTTAACATCTTCAGACAATTCATGAATCAATCCTAAAAATTCGGAAGTGGTTAATCCATGGTAAATATCTTCAATTTCAATAATCTGTTTTTTATTGAAATTGGTGCTCTCTGCAAAAATAAGTGCAGTTTGTATTGCACGGTTGGCCGGACTCGAAATCATGATGTCAGGCGTAATTCCCATCTTTTTCAGTTCCTTTCCAATTCGCTGTGCATCGCTCACTCCGCGGTCGGTGAGGTCGCGTGAATAATCGTCGTCGTACCCGTATGGTACTGCTTTGGCGTGTCTGACTATTATTACTCTTTTCATCTTTCTGGTTTTGAATTTCTATTGCAAACAAATTTACCTTAATTTGTGGTTTCAGATATAACTTGTATCCAACTTTTTATGAAGCGAATTGGACTTTTATCAGATACTCATGGTTTTTTACACCCACGAATTTTTCCCTTTTTCGATAAAGTGGATGAAATATGGCATGCCGGTGATATTGGAAATTTTGAAACGGCTGATTCACTGGCAGCATTCAAACCATTAAAAGCAGTTTACGGAAATATCGACGGACATGAAATCCGCGCGGTACATCCTTTACATCAGCGTTTTATGTGTGAAGGAATTGATGTCTGGATTACACATATCGGTGGCTACCCGGGTCATTACGAAAGAGTTGTGAAGCCTGAAATTTTTACGAATCCACCAAACCTTTTCATTTGCGGGCACTCTCATATTTTGAAAGTGATTTTTGATAAAAAACTTAATTTTTTGCACATGAATCCTGGAGCGGCAGGCAACAAGGGATTTCATGTTGTTTGCACTGCATTGCGGTTTGTAATTGATGGGAAGGACATTCGTGATTTGGAAATCTGGGAAATGAAGAGAAATGAAATCGTTCTGTAACTTTTAATATTGATTAAAATGCTCTTATTTTTTAAATGAGTATGCCACCCAGTTATTTTTTGTTTTGAATCCGCTGTCTTTTAATCCCAAATTTTCGGCTGTGCTTTTTATATCCTGAATATCTTCAGTGTAAAAACCACTCATTATCAACAATCCTTCGGGCTTCAACACTTCGAAATACGAAGCCATATCGTTCAGTAAAACATTCTTGTGAATATTGGCAAAAATAATATTGAACTTTTCGTTACCCAGCAAACCTGCATCGCCTTGTTTTACAGTCATATTTTTGATGTTATTCAAAGCTGCATTTTCGTTTGCGCCGTTAAACGACCATTCGTCGATATCAATTGCGGTGACTTTTTTAGCGCCTTTCATCGAGGCAAGAATTCCCAGGATTCCTGTACCGCAGCCCATATCGAGAACCGTTTTGTTTTGAAAGTCCTTCTCCAGAATTGTTTCCACCATCATTGCTGTGGTTTCATGGTTTCCGGTTCCAAAAGCCATATTCGGCTCTATTATTATTCCGTATTTGGCTTTGGGAAAATCGGTATGAAATGGAGCCCTGATAACACATTCATTATTAATTACCAATGGCTTAAAGTAGTTCTTTTCCCAAACCTCATTCCAGTTTTGACTTTTAATAATTTCACTGCTTACTTCGAAGGTAAATTCCTCGTCGAAGGATTTAATTACTTCAAAAAGATTGTCCTCATGATAATTAACAGCCGGAATAAAAGCTTCAACACCGGTTTCTGTTTCAAGAAAACTGTCGTAACCTGTTTCTCCCAGCTGAGCGATAAGTACGTCGCGCAACCACTCCTCAAAAGGAGTAATGTTTATTGTTATTTTGTTGTAGTCCATGTTTGAAATTATTTAGGATTAAAAAAAGCCACCCGTAAAAACGAATGGCTTATAAAAATACTTTTATTTAATGACCAACAAAAATTGATCTCAAATTTTCTGGAATCCGTTGATGATTTGGATAAAATCTTCAGCTTTAAGAGAAGCGCCGCCAATTAATCCACCGTCAACATCTTTGTTGGCAAACAGTTCTTTTGCATTTTTTGCGTTGCAGCTACCACCATAGAGAATTGAAGTTCCTTCAGCTATTTCGGCGCCAAATTTTGCAGTTATGGCTGCGCGGATATTCGCGTGCATGTCCTGCGCTTGCTCGGAACTTGCTGTAACACCGGTACCAATTGCCCAGATGGGTTCATAAGCAATTACAATTTTTTTGAAATCTTCAGCCGGCAGGTTGAAAATGGTTTCAACCAATTGCTGTTTCACATATTCGTTGTGTGTTCCATCCTGACGGATTGCAAGCGCTTCACCGCAGCAAAAAATTGGAGTTAATCCGCTTTTTAGCGCCAAAGCCACTTTTTTATTTAAAATTTCGCTGGTTTCACCATAATATTCCCTGCGTTCAGAGTGACCAAGAATTACATAGTTTGCTCCGGTTGATTTTATCATGTCAGCAGAAACTTCGCCTGTGAAAGCGCCTTTTGCTTCGGCAGCACAGTTTTGCGCAGCAACACCAATTCTGCCGGCGTCAACAGTTTCAACCACTTTTGTGATGTGCGTAAACGGAGTTCCCAGAACTACTACTACATCTTTTGCACCTTCTTTGGCAACAATAGCATCAACAGCTTTTGCCAGTTCAATACCTTCCTGAAGTGTGGTATTACATTTCCAGTTTCCTGCAACTATTTTTTGTCTCATATTTCTGAATTATAGTTTATTAGATTTTTAAAACGTTTGCAAATTTAGTAGATCGAATGTTAACAATTGAAATAGCACACAATTCACCAAAACAATTAACTATTTATTCACTCTTTCATAAACTCCTCCTTAAACTCTTCCGGTGTTGGAATATCGTTGTAATGCCATTTTCCCTTTATAACTCCATCTTTGATAACAATTAAACCCGGATTTGAACGGATTATGGTTTTCAGCGTTATTTCGTCGCAATTAAAGAATTCATAAGGAGCACCTGTTTCTTCGGCAAAAGCTGCTGACTCATCTGGCAAAGTAGAGGTAAGGCAAATAAAAGAAAGTCCGTTTTCTGCTGCCCAGCCTGCCAGGTTATTGATTTTCTCCTGTGGTTTTCTGCTCGATTTTTGGAGGTTGTAGGCAATCAGCATAAAAACGTAATTTTTCTCGTATATGAAAAAATCTTTAACATCTTCTCCTTCTGCCGATTGTATGCTGAAATCGTGAATTGGTGGTTTGTACCCTTCCTGTATCACTTTCGATTCCATATTATCGTAAACCCAATTCACAGTGTCTTGCCACGGATAATTCTGTTCAGTAAATTTCTGGATTTCACCTGTATTTTTATTTTTATAATAGAATATGTTTTCATAAACCTCTTTGGGGGCATTTTCAGGAATTTTCATTGCTTCCGGAATATTTACGCCAACTTTATATGGTCTGAAATCGAGAATTGGTTCGTGGTTATATGAATAAAATACAATTGCGAAATAAGTTAACATTGTAGCACTGCCCAGAACAAATCCAGGTTTTTTGCCAAGGATACAAGTCATCTCTTTTTGGTATTTAACCACAATGATTGCGAAAACCATCAAAACGATATTTTTATAAAAGGTTTCCCAGTTTGAAATTACCAAGGCATCGCCAAAGCAACCGCAATCGGTAACCGGATTTTTTATGGCTACCCAAAGCGTGAGCGGTAAAAAGAAGGCCATAAACAGAAATGCCAGCCACGAAAAAACACGAATGAATATATTGAAAAGCAAGGCAACTCCAATTGCAAATTCAGCAAAAGCAAGAAAAATTCCCAATGGGAAAGCTGTCCAAATCAGCCATTCCATTCCCATTGCATTAAAATAATCAGTGAATTTATAGGCTGATCCCCATGGATCTATTCCTTTAACAAATCCCGAAAAAATAAAGGTAATTCCCAGTAAAATCCGTGCAATATTTTTTATGACTTTCATTATTAGCAAATTATTTTTCTTCAAACTCAATTTTAATCAACGCAAAAACAGCATAATTAATCATATCCAGATAATTGGCATCAATTCCCTCAGAAATAATCGTTTTGCCCTGATTATCTTCAATTTGTTTGGTGCGTTTCAGTTTCATCAATATTAAATCGGTATACGAGCTAATCCGCATATTCCGCCATGCTTCTCCATAATCGTGGTTTTTAGCCTGCATCAGCATTTTGGCCTGATTGAAATACCTGTCGTATAATGTCATGGTTTCGTCCGGCTCTAATTCTGCATCCGAAGGGCCAAATTCCAACTGAATCAAACCCATAATGGCGTAATTGATTATACCTATAAATTCGGATCTGATTCCTTCATCAACTTTCGAAACTCCTTTTTCCTCGATACTGCGTATTCGCTGGGCTTTAATATAAATCTGATCTGTCAGTGAAACAGGCCTAAGAATTCGCCAGGCGGTTCCGTAATCATTCATTTTTTTTAAAAAAATGTCGCGGCATATTGAAATAACCTTGTCGTATTGTTGATTTGTTTTTTCCATTCGATTTTTTAAATGAGCCATAAAAGTATTAAAAAATGAGAAATTTGAACCGTTTTGTTTTACATTTGTGTTCTTTCAATTGTTTAACTTAAAGCATCGAAAGCATGTTGATTACCCAGTCTGCGGGCAAGTTCCTCAAACGGAAAAACAAAATTGGCATTGGTAGTGAAGAGATTGATTTCACTATTCCAATTGTTATGGGTATTGTAAATGTCACCCCCGATTCGTTTTACGACGGAGGAAAAATGGAAGATGAAAACATTCTGCTGGCATCTGTTGAAAAAATGGTAAATGACGGGGTTTCCATTCTCGATGTTGGAGGTGTTTCAACAAAACCTGGCTCGTTAATGGTTTCAACCAAAACTGAATTGGAACGATTAATCCCGGCTGTACATGCTATTCGAAATAATTTTCCCGGTATTCCGATTTCAATAGATACCTTTCGGTCGTGGGTTGCTATGCGGATTATCGACGAAATAGGACCGGTTATGGTTAATGACATTTCAGGTGGTTCCCTCGATTCAAAAATGTTTGAAACCATCGGAAAACTTAAGGTTCCTTATATTTTGTCGCATATTCAGGGAACTCCGGCTTCAATGCAGGAAAATCCGCATTATGATGATGTTGTGAAGGAAATAGGGAATTATTTTAGTGAAAGAGTAAAGCGCCTGACAAAATTTGGTGTTGAAGATATTATCATTGATCCCGGTTTTGGATTCGGTAAAAACCTGGATCACAATTATGAATTGCTTAACCGGTTAGATGCATTTAAAGTTTTTCAATTACCGGTAATGGTGGGATTAAGCCGGAAATCGATGATTTGGAAAGCGCTTGACATTACACCGGAAACCGCGTTAAACGGAACAACCGTGGCAAATACGCTGGCATTAATGGGTGGCGCCGATATTTTGCGGGTTCACGATGTGAAAGAAGCAGTTGAAGCGATTAAGATTTTTTGTGAAATTAAAGCAACCATTAAAAAATGATCGCATTTATAACCATCCGTTTTTTCGATTTCATCGATATATTATTGGTGACATTGCTGCTCTACCAACTTTACAGGTTATTAAAAGGTACGGTGGCGTTTAATATTATAATCGGACTATTTTCATTGTACTTGTTATGGTTGATTGTCAGGTTGCTCAATATGGAACTGATCAGCTCGATAATGGGCCAGTTTATAGGTGTTGGCGTGCTTGCACTGATTATTGTTTTTCACCCCGAAATCAGAAAATTTCTTGTTTTTATCGGCACGCATTATAATTTAAACCGGGTGCTTGGCCTTGATGCATTGTTGGGAACAAATAAGAAAAAGACAATCAATCAGGAGCAAATCGATATTTTGGTTGATGCCTGTGTTTCCATGTCAAAAACGCATACCGGCGCTTTAATAGTTATGACCAGAACTTTGGAATTAAATGAACAGATAAACACAGGGGAACGGCTCAATGCAAAAATTTCGTCTTCGCTTTTGCGTACCATATTCTTTAAAAATACGCCACTGCATGATGGAGCCGTTATCATTCGCGGCAACCGGATTGCAGCAGCAGGTTGCATTTTGCCTTTAACCCAAAAGGAGATTGACAAAAGTATGGGATTACGTCACCGCGCAGCCATTGGTATTACCGAAAACAGCGACGCGGTTTGTATTATTGTTTCGGAAGAAAAGGGCACTATTTCGTTTGCAAAGGAAGGTGAAATTCAGCGTCGTCTTTCAAAAGAGAAACTCATCGCTTTGCTGGAGGAAAATATTCAATCGGCCGAATAAAAATCAGTTTAGTTTTATAATAAAAAAATTACACAATGAATCGGATTTGTGCATTATTTGGTATCGAGTACCCTGTAATTCAGGGAGGAATGGTTTGGTGTGCTGGTTGGAAACTGGCTTCTGCAGTTAGCAATGCAGGTGGACTGGGATTGATTGGCGCCGGTTCGATGCATCCCGAAGTTTTGGAAGAACACATCAAAAAAACTAGGTTAGCAACAACAAAACCTTTTGGAGTAAACGTTCCGCTGATGTATCCTGAACTTGAGAAAATAATGGAGATAATTGCAAATCAAAAAGTACCCATTGTTTTTACATCAGCCGGAAGTCCAAAACTATGGACAGGGTGGTTGAAAGATAAAGGAATAAAAGTTGCACACGTAGTTTCCAGTTCATTGTTTGCTGAAAAGAGTGAAGCTGCCGGAGTTGATGCAATTGTTGCCGAAGGATTTGAAGCCGGTGGTCATAACGGACGGGAAGAAACAACAACGCTGACACTAATTCCTTCAGTAAAAAAAGTAACCATGTTGCCTTTGTTGGCGGCAGGTGGGATTTCATCTGGTGCATCGATGCTTTCCGCGATGGTTTTGGGCGCTGACGGAGTTCAAATTGGCTCACGCTTTGCAATTTCAGAAGAATCGTCGGCACACCCCGATTTTAAGAAATTGGTTTGTGAAATAGGAGAGGGAGGTACAAAATTGGCGCTTAAAAAACTTGCACCTGTACGTTTGATAAAAAATCATTTTTTTAACCAGGTAAACAACGCCGAACAGAAAGGTGCAACAGTGGAAGAACTTCGGGAACTCCTGGGAAAAGGCCGGGCAAAAAAAGGAATGTTCGAGGGCGATTTGGAAAATGGTGAACTCGAAATTGGTCAGGTTTCTGCACAGATTAATCAAGTATTTTCGGTTGGTCAGATTATGGAAAATCTCATTTCTGAATATTGTACAGCAAGGGATAATGTTAAAAAAGAAGGAAAATATTATTTCTGATTTTAAATGAATTACCGATTTTCTGTAGGCTGAATCATTTTTATTCTTTCTTCCAGGTTAAAATACTGAAACGCCATAAACGTGTATGGAATAATCCATAAAACTGACGAAACAACAGTTGAAATTCCAATCAGAATCCAATACCAGTCGGGGTATTCAGCAGTGTTTTCACTTTGATTTAAAATGCCTGCCGAAAATCCGGTTATCATCGAAGGAATCGACATGATAAAGCTGGCCGTCCAAATTAGAATTACTCCAATAATGTTAATTAAAAAGGTGTTCCACCAATCCGACCTTACCAGCAGAGCAGAGCGTATTAAAGCATTTCCAACTCCTTTTTTCTCGAAAATAAGAATGATGAATGCTATCGATAAAGTGTTTGCAAAATAGATTCCCGGGAAAATACAGAGGATTAATCCAAATATCACCACAATAAAAATGACAATACTGGTTCCGATTGCCAGCAAACCGTTCGAAAAAAGATAAGGTGTAATTTCAGAAAAATCAAAGTTGCCTTTGCCTTTTTTTACATAAACTTCAATATAAGAGTAATATGTGGCAATTAGCAACGACTGGACAAAAAGCCCGAAAAGTGAAAAAAGAAAAACATTCAGATACACCGGACCGATGTTGGCAAGCAAGGCTTCCGAGTCTGTAAAATCTATTTTGCTGATAACATTTTTTTGAAGATAAACCTGAACAACGCCGTACATTATTAAAAACGGCAATACATAAACCCCAATCAGTTTGAAAATCGGTTTGTATTCCTGTCTTAAAAATTCAAAAGTATCCGAAAAAATGTCTCCAATTTCCCGTTTTCTTCTGAACTGAATTTCTTTTTCTGTCATTGACGTGTTTGGTAAATAGAAGTTCTTAAAACGTTCTTTTTTCTATTTGGTAATTGTTTCTTTCGCTGGCGCTGCGCGAAATTAGTTCTCCAAGAAAACCTCCCAGAAAAAACTGAGCTCCGATAATCATCGAAGTAAGCGCAATATAAAAATAAGGACTGTTGGTAATCAGTTTTCCAACAACTCCATGCTGTAATTCAATAATTTTCTGAATACCCAGCCAAATGGAGGCAGCAAGCCCAATGAATATCATAATTATTCCAAGAATTCCGAAGAAGTGCATAGGGCGTTTTACAAATCGCGATATAAAACTAACCGACAGCAAATCCAGTGGTCCACGGATAAAGCGTTCCATTCCGAATTTAGTGACACCATATTTGCGTTCGCTGTGTTTTACAACCTTTTCGCCAATGTTTTTATAGCCTGCCCATTTTGCCAAAACCGGTATATAGCGGTGCATTTCGCCATAAACCTCGATGCTTTTGATAACATTTTTGCGGTAGGCTTTTAATCCGCAGTTCATATCGTGCAGTTTGATACCCGTAATGATGCGAACGGTGAAGTTGTATATTTTACTTGGAATATTTTTTGATAGAACAGGGTCGTACCTTTTTTTCTTCCACCCCGAAACAAGATCGTACCCGTCTTCTTTAATCATTTTAAACAATCCGGGTATTTCATCGGGACTGTCCTGTAAATCAGCGTCCATGGTTATAATGACATCGCCCTGTGCCACATCGAATCCACAATACAATGCTGCCGATTTCCCGTAATTCCGTCTGAATTTAATCCCTTTAATGAAAGGATTTTTAGACTGGAGTTCTTCTACCATGAGCCAGGAATTGTCTTTGCTGCCATCGTCAATCATAATGATTTCATACGAGAAATTATTCTCGTTCATTACTCTTTCAATCCAGGCTGCCAGTTCAGGAATCGATTCTTCTTCGTTAAAAAGTGGAATTACGATGGAAATCTCCATATAAATTTTTAAGAATTATTCAGGAACTTCGTCTGAAGGATTTTTCTTAATAAATATAGCTGTGATTAATGATATTACCAAACCAACTAAAGCACCGCCAACAACAGACATTACAAGCATCATAGGAGGTGTTTGGAATTTGGATGCCATATTAACGGCCATTTCCAATTGTTCTTCAGGTACTCTTCCCTGTTTAATAATTTGTTCTTCGGTAAAAATTCTCATTTGTTCCTGTAACGAAGGGTCGATGACTGCATAAAGCAAATATGTGTAAATACCCGAAATTACCGACGCAAAAACCATGGTCAACACACCAGCACCAACGGCTTGCCCGTATGTCAAAGTGCCACCCAATGCTTTTTTGTAAGTCAATTGTCCCAGAATAACTCCGCCAATCATAATCGGATATGACAGGTATTGTCCAATTTTTGAAAATGGATTACCAGTTACATAGAAAATTACCGAAACTAAGATCAAGGCAATTGCCAAATAAATGCCCATTGTAAAAGATGATTTCCAAATTGATGCTGATTTTTCTTCCATGATAGTTTGTTTTTTAAAGTTAAGGTTCGACAAATATAAATCTATTTTTTTGTGAATTGCACCGTTTTTTCTTGAAGTTGACAAATTGTTGTCATTGTTTTTCAGCACAATTCGTATTAGTCAAAAGTCTAAAATTACAAGCGCTGAACTTTTTGTTTGGTTGTAAACTAAATTTTTCTACTTTTGCGCCGGGTAAGTCCTGTGCAATCAGCTCCTGCTGAAACCCCCCAGAGTCGGAAGGCAGCAAGGGTAGGCGGTTGTAGCGGTGTGACACAGGTAGCTTACCCACTTTTTTTGTATAAAAGCGAAGTTAAGTTTTGAAAAAAAAGTATTGCAAAATCAAAAATTAATGCTTTTCTTTGCGCCGCTGAAATTGAAAAACAGCATACGTTCTGAACAAATTTTGTAAAAAATAAGCCGGATTAGCTCAGTTGGCCAGAGCACGTGATTTGTAATCTCGGGGTCCTCAGTTCGAATCTGAGATTCGGCTCAAAAAAATATTTGGGGAGTTTCCAGAGTGGCTAAATGGGGCAGACTGTAAATCTGTTGGCGACGCCTTCGGTGGTTCGAATCCATCACTCCCCACTAAATGGAATAGACCGTGACTGTAAATCAAACAGTTGCGGTCTTTTTTTTAAATAGTTATTACAAAACATCTGTTAACATTGTTTCAATCCGAGGGAACTGAAAAAATTGGTTGATATTTTAAAAATCTTAATATTCGGTGGCTAATCGCAAGTGCAGGAGAACCCATTCATACAAATATGACTGAAGAGGAGCTTTAAAAACTTTGCTGAATGGAGTAATGCAGAAACTCAACTGGAAAAGAAAACATCATTGTTTCAACTAAACGAAACATTAACGGATTTAGGAAGACTTTTTTTAACTGAACATTGAAATCATAAAAGTGACATTTCTCTTTTATAGTGAGACAAAATTATTCTGAAAATCAACAGGATTCAGTCATACGTATTTAAAAAATTCAGGGAGAGCAGGGATTACATGATGGATGGAACTTCCTGTTGGTGCCGCAAACTATAGAACTATTTAAGTAAAATGAACTTTTGTACTAACTGGCTCCTCTTATTCCATTTTATCTTTTAAAGTAAAAAGATTTAAATGTGTTTGCAAGGCTTATCACAACATATACCAATATCAGGAATTCAAAACGAAAGTTTTAACAGCAAATCAAAACTTCTGCCTGGCCTGTTAATTCGGTCCCAGTCGAGGTGTTCATAATAAACAGTGTTAAAAATATTCGAAATACTAAAACCAATGTCTATAATTGTTTTTGATAAGGGAATTGAATATCCGCTTTTAATATTAAAGACATTGAATGCCGGAGTCTTTGATTCACCGTAGTCCACATTAATCCGATTTTGAGCCAGAGCCGATTCGGATTCTGCAAGAATTGAAAACCGGTTTTTCTCATATTGCACAGCAACAATATTTTTAAGCGGTGGAATTAAAGGCATTGGTGTACCTGAATTTAATTCACCAAACGTATATTTCGAATGGAGAAAAACGGAGAAGGAATTTAATGGTTTGTACAACACCTGAAAATCGGCACTGTAAAGCATTGCGTTAGGAATATTTGTATAAATCCTGATTCCATTGGCATAGAAATTCATAGCCGGAATTACTGTATCGGTAACTCCCATGATGAAATCGTTTACGAAACTAAACGATTGGTTGAGATTAACTTTAAGTTTTGGTTTTGCCAGCAAAAATGCAAGATTGAAAAAGTTGGATCTTTCCGGTTTAATATAGGGGTTGCCAATATAGTCGTAACCATCATAGGCGTTATACAAATAAAAGCCATAAAGCTCACTAATTGTTGGCATCCGTTCCGAATATCCTGCAGTTGCATTCACTGAAAAGTCTTTGGTAAAATAGTATTGCAACGAAGCATTCAGACTTTTAATAAAAGTACAGCTTGTTTTGTCGAGTGTATAGTTAAATATTGAAAACTGAAGCTGACCATATTCCGACTGTAAAATGTCGATGTTATAATCTATTCTTACGTTTACCATTAATGAAAATTTATCAGAAAAAGAGGTGGTGTTTTCAACGAATATTCCTGAAACATTCCGAAGCATTTCGGGCCAGGTTTGCATGTACATGGGTGGTTCCGGCGGATATCCGGCGTACCTCATGTGCATTGTCATTTCTGCAAGTGACAGGTTTGTGTAATTATCGGCTTTTATCATCAGGCGATTATTGCTATTCCAGGGAATAATATATTGAAAGTACGCACCAAGTGTGGAACTTTCACCGGGCATGTCCATTCGCATATAAACAGAATCTGATTTGTTATCAGCACTACTATCGAGAAAATACAAACTATCCCTTTTCGTATCATCCATCACATGATACACTTTATTAAAATAGACTTTCGCTTTAAGCTGGTTTTTACTGTTCCGCTGGTAATCCAATGCGATCAAAGTCGCCCTGGCTAAACTTACATCCATTGGCAAGGCCGGATAACCTACATCACGGGCATTATCGAACAAAAAATCGGCTTTTAAATTTGAAATATTGTTGGGTGAATATTTGAATGCCGAATGAATGTTTAATTTTTCGAACTGAGAGAAAGGGATTTCTACATTATTTCCATCGGTATAATTTTCGTTTTTCCGATAAACGCCATCACCAATCCATGCCCATTTCTTTCGATTATAACCAGTTGAAAACAATACATTTTTACTTTTTGAAACACTCCCGTATCCAAATCCCAATGAAGAATAAAATGGTAGTGAATCACTTACATTAGGTTCCTGTAGTGTCATATCTACTGATCCACCAATATTGCAGCCGGTATGATTCCCGCTCGTTCCCTGGTTGATTGAAATATTTTTCAGGTTGGTAGGTTCAATGTACGACGTAATCGGATCCATTTTATCGGTACATGCGCCAAACATTTTCATTCCGTCGATAGTAATGTTCAACTGACCTGCTGAAAATCCATTTAGCTGAGGTTCAAGTGCGTATGCACCACGTTTGATAAGCGACATGCCATCGAGCCGGGCGTTGATATTATCGATTGTGGAGAACTGATTCGTACGGTAAAAATCAACCACATCATTGTCATCAAGCGGGAGATTGGCAGAAATCTTCACTTCTTTTATTTCAAATGTGTCCCGTAACATGTCGGATTTTTGAGCCTGGCTAAAAAGTGACATGACAACAAGCCACAAAAAAATGATATTTGTTTTCATCGTAAAAATTTAAGAGGTTGAACTCGGAAAATGAATTTCCGCCTTAATGAAACTTTAATCTCCGATTTCACTCCAGACCTCACTTAAAGCAGGTTTTATATTGTCATTTAAATGAGGTTTGGAGGAGTGAAACCGAACATGAGTTTACAATCTGAACTTAATAGAATTGATTTTAACTACCTCTTAATTTCTAAAATAAAATATCAAAGTAGGCTTTGTTTGAAACTAACCTGTCTCCTTTTTTTATTGTCAGATGAATTCGCCAATCACCTGTCATGGTGAAATTAACGGTTCCTTTATAATGCCCGTTTGCTGTATGAACCGGATTCACATTGTTTGGAGAACCGTGTCCCATCGAGGGCATTTCCGGTGTTATTTCAACAGTTAAATCTGTACAGCACGGAAAACTCATCATCGATGCCATGGTATGTACTGTAATTTCGAAAACATTACTTCCTAC
>DATITY010000493.1:0-40655 GCA_035467235.1 Draconibacterium sp.
TTGATGAATTAAGTGCAAAATTCGGCCCCGATAAAATGATGGAAAAGCAACAGGCTACAATGGCTTTATACAAAAAAGCAGGAGTAAATCCAATGGGTGGTTGCTTGCCAATGCTTTTGCAATTTCCGATTTTAATTGCCATGTTCTTTTTCTTCCCAACATCAATCGAGCTGCGACAGGAAAGCTTCTTATGGGCAACCGATTTATCTACTTATGATTCAATTTTGAATCTTCCATTTACAATTCCGTTTTATGGTGATCATGTTAGTTTATTCTGCCTTTTAATGACCATTACCACCATTATTTCGACCAGCATGAACCAACAGGCGATGAACAGTCAGGCAATGCCGGGTATGAAAACAATGATGTATTTGATGCCGGTAATGTTTTTGTTTATTCTGAATAGTTATTCATCAGGGTTGAGCTATTATTATTTTCTTGCCAACGTTATTACCATTGGGCAAACCTATTTGATTCGGTATTTTGTTGACGAAGATAAAATCAGGCTACAACTACAGGCTAATAAAAAGAAACCTGTTCAAAAATCGAATTTCCAGAAACGTTTGGAAGATATGGCAAAACAAAGGGGAGTGCAGGCGCCAAAGAAAAAATAAGAATTCAAAAACTATATAAGAATGGGATTGTAATTATTGCAATCCTTTTTTATTTCAATGAAAAAAGTAATCTTTATTATCCTGTTTTTCAGTTTGTTTTCTGACTGTTTTGCTCAATCTGAAAATAGATTTCAAATTTGGAACAAGAATGAAGTTGTTATTCTACCATGGAAGAATATTGCAATTGAAGTTGCCGAAAAAATTCATTATTCACCTGAACGAAATGCTGCAGATGTAAAATATGCTGAATTATTTTTATCTCACGAACCACAAAAATGGTTTGAATACGGAGCAGGATTCAGAATTACAAAAATAAATACATATCCCGGCTGGATTCAGGAATATCGGCCGATGCTTTTCGCGGATTTCAGTAAAACATACAAACACTTTAATTTTAAATATTCGAATCGATTTGAATACCGAATATTCGAAATAGATTTAGACCAATTTCGTTACAGACAGGAGTTTTTGGTTGAATTCCCTGCTTTAGCCAACTGGGGTATGCGATTTTATACCTCTGAAGAGTCGTTTTATAGATTTGATGAATCTGAAATTCACCTTTTTCGCGCATATGGCGGACTATCTGTCATTAAAAAGAACATTTCAAGCTAAAAATTTATTATTCATTTGAAAAGTTTAAACCGGTTGATACCTGGCGCACCACTAACATTGTTGGTTTAAATATGAGTTTCCTTATATAGCAATAATTCATGGTGTTTCCTTTATTTTTCACAGCATTAAACCTTTTTAAATTTAACTGGTCGAATGTTTATAAACAAAACATGAATCGTTTAATTTAAAATTAACACAAATGAAAAAAATTGGATTTCTTATGGTTGCCATATTATTGGTAACAATGGTAAGTAAAGCTCAGAACTGGCAAAATTCAACTCCCGAAGAGATGGCGAAACGCCAGACAGATCAAATTAAAGAAAAATGCGGACTTGATAAAGATCAGGAGAAAAAAGTGTACGACCTGAACCTAAAATCAAGTAAGGAAATGGCAAAAATAAGGGAAGGAATGCAAGGCGGTGGAGGCCCAAGTGACGAAATGCGGGCAAAGATGACGAAAATCCGCGATGAACAGAACAAGGAAATGAAAAAAATATTAACCGCTGACCAGTATGTTAAGTACGAAAAATATCTTGAAGAAAGACGTGCTGCAAGGCAACAAGGTGGCGGAGGTCCAAGATAATTATGGTTAAGGTAAATAGTTTAGTTTGATTAAGATTGAGGCTTGCATTTTTGCAGGCCTTTTCTTATTCCCAAAATTCAATGAACCTTTTCAGAATTTAACGAATGACTTTTTCAAATGAACCATTTTTATTGCTGTTACAGCGGCTTCATCACCTTTGTTACCATGTTTTCCTCCTGCACGATCAAAAGCTTGCTGCTGGTTCAGAGTTGTTAATAAACCGAATATGAAAGGTTTGTTGTATTTCAGGTTTAAATCCTTAATTCCCTGTGTTACTCCTTCGCATATATAATCGAAATGACGTGTTTCTCCCTGGATTACACAACCAAGTACAATAACCGCATCTACATTGCCATATTCGGCTAAAAACTGTGCTCCAAGCGGAAGTTCAAAACTCCCCGGAACATGTTTCACCAGTATGTTTTCGTCGGTTGCGCCATGTTTTTTTAATGTATCAACAGCACCTTTTGCAAGGGTCATTGTAACTTCAGGATTCCACTCGGCCACGACAATTCCAAACCTCATATTCTCTGCTGAAGGCACCGAATTAATATCGTATTGCGAAAGATCTTTTGTTGCCATATCGTTTAAATAAAAAACCCCTCTTTGGGAGGGGTTATATTTCAAAACCACTATTTTTTTTTGATTAACCTAATTTAATTTTAACACGGGCAATGTAACGATCAATTGTTGAGCCCTCTGCCGATTCAGGATAATCTTTTTTAATTTCTTCGTATAATTTTAATGCTTCTTCCAGTTTATTCATCGATTCCAACAACTTTGCTGCCTTCATTTTATATACCGGAGTAGTCAATTCGTTATCAGTTTCGGAATAAGCTTTTTTGTATTGTACTAATGCATCTTCGTTTTTGCCAAGTTCAAGCATTGCATCGCCGATTGCACCTGCTTTAATGGGAGCTAAAAGCAAATCGTCAGTTTTAAACTTTTTTAAATAATCAATTGCATCTTCATACTGACCTAAATGAAGATAAGATATACCAACGTAATATTTAGCACGGTTTGCCGATTTTGTTAAACCATAGTCATCAATAATATCAAGAAATCCAAGATAATTTCCATCACCGTTTATTGCCAGGTTGAACGAATCTTTTTCAAAATAACTCTCAGCCATAAACATTTGCGATAATGCTTCCTCTTCTTTAGGTTGCATGTAGAACCTGTTAAACGCAAGAAAAGCAGCCACCAAAACAATAACGCCACCAACTACATAGGTAATTTTTTTCTGGTTATCTTCAATAAACTGTTCGGTTCTCGTCAATGCGCTTTCGAGTTCCTGTAAATTATCTTCTTGTGCGATTTTCTTTTTAGTCATTTTTATAGAATTCAAAATTGTGCCGCAAAAATAGTTTTTTTTTCAAAACTGAACGGGTAATAATGGTATAAATTTGAATATTAATCAACATCGAACTGTTATTAATGGTTTTTTCTTCCCTAACTGAATCATCTTAGGTTTTTAATTAGTTTTGCACAGATAAAGGGAACAATGGGAATATGCAAATTGAAAATATTTCAATCGTAAATTTTAAGAATTTAAAGGAAGTTCAAATTGAATTTTCCCCCAAATTAAACTGCTTTATTGGGAAAAACGGTGCCGGCAAAACAAATATTCTCGATGCAGTTTATTATTTATCGTTTTGCAAAAGTTTTTCAACTCCGCTCGATTTGCTCAATATCAATCACGAAGAGAGTTTTTTTATGTTGAATGGTAATTACCAGAGACTTGATTCCACAGAAACTATTTCGTGCGGGTTTAAAAAAGGTGCCAGCAAGCAATTTAAGCGAAACTCAAAGATTTACAAGAAACTGGTTGAACATATCGGTTTGTTGCCTTTGGTAATGATAACTCCATCAGATGTTAACCTGATCCTGGGTGGCAGCGACGAACGCCGGAAATTCATGGACGGCGTTATTTCTCAATACAACCAGCATTATCTCGACGATTTGCTGAAATATAACCGTGCGCTGCTTCAACGCAATAATTTATTACGGCAATTTGCAACCGGCCATAATTTCGATTTCGATTTACTCGAACTCTGGGATGCTCAGTTAATTGAATACGGAATCCGAATACACGCACAACGCAGTGAGTTTGTGGAAAAGTTAATACCTGTTTTCCAGCGCTATTATTCCTTTATTTCGCAGGATAATGAAAAAGTGAGTTTGGCTCACGAATCAGCACTGTATAATGGTGATTTCGAAACGCTTTTAAAAGAATCAATTTCCAAAGATCGGGCAATGCAATTCACAACTCAGGGAATTCATAAAGATGATTTGGTGTTTTACCTGGGCGATTATCCAATTAGAAAACTGGGATCGCAGGGACAAATGAAAACTTATCTTGTTTCGTTAAAATTAGCTCAGTTTGACTTTGTAAAGGAGATTTCAGGGCTGAAACCAATACTTTTGCTCGATGATATTTTCGATAAGCTCGATCAGTATCGTGTAGAGCAAATTGTTAAGGTGGTCGCGGGCGAACAGTTTGGACAGATTTTTATGACAGATACCAATCGCGAGCATCTGGATTCAATTATCAGAAAAATGGACGCTGATTATCGTATCTTTCGGGTTGATTCAGGAAAAGTTGAAATTTTAGTATGAGAAGGAGTAATACACAATCGTTAAGTGAAGTTTTACGCGATTACGTTAAGGGAACAAGTATCGAAAAAAAGCTGAAAGAAGTGGATATCGTTCAGTCGTGGGAAGAATTACTGGGGAAAACAATTGCCCATTACACCAAAAACATATCATTAAAAAACAAAATTCTCTACCTTGAAATCAATTCATCGGTAGTTAAAAATGAACTTTTTATGATGCGTGAAGAAATTCGCAGAAAATTAAATGAAAGGGCTGGGGAAGAACTGGTTGAAAAAATTATTTTCAAATAAAAAGCTGCCCGGTATTTCAGGCAGCCTTCTATCTTATCAAACCCCACTTTAAACTTTAAACTTTAAACTCTCTTTAAAACCTTTCAATTTTCGAAAAGAAAAAATCACACTCAATATTTGCATTTTCATCGCTGTCAGAACCATGAACAGCATTTTCTTCCAAACTTACAGCATATAATTTACGAATGGTTCCTTCGGCTGCATTCGCCGGATTTGTGGCCCCAATCAACGTGCGAAAATCATCTACTGCATTTTCTTTTTCGAGCATGGCAGCAACAATTGGTCCCGAACTCATAAAATTTACCAACGACTCATAAAATGGTTTCCCTTTGTGAATTTCGTAGAAAGCTCCTGCTTGTTCCTTACTTAAACGGGTAACTTTCATTGCTTTGATAACAAATCCTGCCTCGTTTATCATTTTCAAAATCGCACCGGTATAATTGCTTGCGAAAGCCGATGGTTTAATCATTGTAAAAGTGATTTTTCCTGCCATTTCTTAAAAATTTTAATAAATGTTATTATTCTGCAATAATATGAAAAATTGAATTATTTAGACATTGCGCCGTTGACAGTTTTAGTATATTTGCCATTCAAATTTTTGATTATTTTGAAAAACACTGACATACAGATTATTGCTTCAATAAAGCAATTACTAACCGCAGCAAAACTAAATATTGCAATAGTGCCACATGAACATCCTGATGGAGATGCAATTGGTTCTGCAATTGGTTTTGCCGAAGTTCTATCAGGGTTTGGGCATCATGTGCAGATAATGTCTCCGAGTGATTATCCCGATTTCATTAAATGGTTTTCCTCAAAAGTGGAAATTACTGTTTGCAACAATAAAATAAAACGAGCAAAAGAAATTTTAGACCGTTCTGACGTTTTAATATGTGTCGATTTTAACGAAGCAAGCCGGGCAGGGAAATTGGAAAAAATGATTCTGGAGTATAAGAATCCTAAAATTCTAATTGATCATCATCCGTATCCAACTGATTTTTGCGATTTTGTGGTTTCTGAAACACATTATAGTTCGACCGCTGAGTTATTATACGATGTGATAAATGAAATTGGACTTGAAAAACACATCAACAAGAATGCTGCAGAAGCATTATATACGGGAATTTTAACGGATACAGGTTCTTTTAACCATAACACTTCCGATCCAAATACTTTCAAAGTTGTATCCGAATTAATGAAGTTCGGTATTGATACAAAAAAAATTCAATCAGAGGTTTACCACAACTTTTCGGTTAGCAGGATGAAATTTCTGGGATATTGTTTAAGTCAAAAAATGACAGTTTTTCCTGAATTGCGGACTGCCATGATTTCTATTTCAAAAAAAGAACAGGAAGATTTTAATTTCAAAACCGGCGACACCGAAGGATTTGTTAATTATCCGCTTTCGATTAATAACATTGTTTTCAGTGCAATATTTATTGAAAAGGATGATATAGTGAAAGCATCATTTCGTTCAAAAGGTGATTTTCCTGTGAACCATTTTTCGCACGATCATTTCAGTGGTGGTGGTCACATTAATGCTGCCGGTGGCGAAATAAATCTACCGCTTGATAAGGCTGTTGAAAAATTCACGCAACTTTTGCCGGATTATAAACGTCAGTTATTGGAAACAGTAATTTAAGTGTAGTTTATATGAAAAGAATTGGAATTAGATTTTTACAGATACTACTTATAACCCTAATTTTTGCTTCATGTCTGGAATCCAACGATACTGAGGAACCAACCCGGGAAGAAGAGCAATTGAATTTAAAAAAATACATCGATAATTTAATTACAAATGGTCACGATATTGATACAACAGATTTAGGTGTTTATTATGTTACCATGGATGAAGGCACTGGTGAATATCCCAAAAACGGTGATACTCTTACAGTTGGCTATGCAGGGTATTTCCCAAATGGTTATTTATTTGATGCATCAGTATGGCACAATCAGGATGACAGCACTTATACTTTTGTGCTTGGTAATCCGCCAATGATAAAAGGGTGGGACGACGGGATGAAAGTTGTGAACAAAAATGCCAGAGTACAATTAATTATACCATCAGATTTAGCCTATGGAAGTTCGGGTGGAGGAATTATTCCGCCATTTCAGACTTTGGTTTTTGTAGTAATAATGAAGGATATTAAGCCATCAATATAAAATTTTAAGATGATGAATTTGAACAGAAGAATGAAACATGTTTTTACGGGGTTAATTTTAACTGCATTTGCAGTTGGATTTCTGGCCTGCGGCGATGATAACAACCTGGAGGAATTGAGAAATAATGAACTGGCTGTACTTGATGAATACATACAAGCCAACTATCCTGGCTTGGAACCAACCAGTTCGGGATTGTATTACATTGAGGAGGTTAAAGGAACAGGCGATACAATTAAACCCGGGGATCAAGTGCAAATTTATTATGCTACCTGGTTAATCGACAGTACTTTAATTGACGAGACAAATGGATATATTGAAGGCCATCGTTTTGAGCCTTATACGGTTAATGTTGGTTCGGGGACTTCAATTGCGGGTTTGGAAGAAGCTCTGACCTATATGCAAAAAGGAACGGTTGCCAATCTTGTAATAAACTCTGAACTGGCTTACGGACAAAATGGTAACACTATGGGAGATCCGCCTGTGCCTGGTTTCACAACTTTACTAATGCAGGTGGAAGTTTATAAAATTTACAAAGCTAATCAGTAAACGCGAGCAAAATCAACATCCCTGATAAGTCTAAAGTTATCAAATGAGCAGAACTGAGCTGCTGAAAAAGTTACTTCCCGGTTTTATCCCGCTTTTCGTTTTTATTGTTGCGGACGAAATATGGGGAACTAAAATCGGGTTGTTTGTGGCTGTTGGCGTTGGTTTGCTCGAAATGCTCTGGGTTGGTTTTAATGAAAAACGATTCGATAAGTTTATTCTGTTCGATACTCTTTTGCTGGTCGCACTGGGTGCGGTTTCAATTATACTTGAAAACGATATTTTTTTCAAATTAAAACCCGGACTGATAGAATTTGTTCTGGTTGCAGTTTTGGGTGTTTCCGCTTTCTCCTCCATTAATATAATTGGATTAATGGGGCAACGATATTTGAAAGGCTCAACTTTCAATGATGCACAGGTAGCTCAAATGCACAAAAGCCTGAAATACCTGTTTTATATTTTTACCGCTCATACTATTTTGGTATTTTATTCTGCTTTTTTTATGAGCAAGGAAGCCTGGGCTTTTATTAGCGGGGGTTTATTTTATATTCTGTTTGGTGTATATTTTTTGGCAGAACTTTTTTTTCAGAAACGAAAACAAAAGCAACTGTCAAACGAAGAATGGGTTCCGCTTGTTGATTTACAGGGAAAAGTTACCGGACAGGCGCCTCGCAGTCAGGTTCATAACGGCAGCAAGCTCTTGCATCCCGTGGTACATTTGCATGTAATAAACCACAACAAAAACATTTTACTTCAGAAACGACCGGTGTCGAAACAGATTCAACCCGGAAAGTGGGATACGGCCGTTGGCGGTCATATTACGGCAGGAGAAACACTGGAGCAGGCGCTAAGAAAAGAAGCATTCGAAGAAATTGGACTTGCCGATTTCTCGGCGAGAATGCAAAAGGTTTACAAATGGGAGTCGGAGGTTGAAGCAGAATTGGTTTACTTGTTTACAACATTCGATTTTAAGAATATCAAAGTTCATTCCGATGAAGTTGAGGAAGTCCGTTTCTGGACAAAAAATCAAATTGAAAATCAATTGGGTAAAAATGTGTTCACACCCAATTTTGAACATGAATTTGAAATATTAAAGCAGCAGAAAATCATTTAGTTTCATCTGAAATATTTGTTTTACTTTCAGATTGACTTTTCATCAGTTCTTCTTTTTCCTTTGTCGTTGCGCGTTCAAATATGTCATATTTAGAAAGAGGGCGGAGATATATTTTCCAGTCAAAATCTTTAAGTTTTTTTTCTTCTTCAGTTAATTCCAGCAAAGGTTTTAACTCACCTTCAGGAGCCTTTAAAAACGAAATGGAATTAATTTTCCCTTCTTTAAAACGAATTGATATTTTGCTGCTTTCAGCCCGGTTCAAACCAATAATTTGTTCTTTTTCACGCGCATAATACAGGGTTTGTCCATTTCCGTTTACCTCGATGTTATTGAGTTTTTGATTAATTATATAACCAATCATTTCCTTGCCTTTTATTTGGTCGTACATGTTGGAGTCCTGTTTCGAAATGATAAAGCTGTTTCTGGAAAGATGTAATTCGTCTGGCGCATTGTGAAATTGCTTCAGTTCAATTAAATCGGCCGAAAGTTGATGAATATCAGACCATATAACCGGGAATGTGTGGAGTTGAATAATAGAATCGCGGGTGAAATAGACCATCGAATCGCAAACTCCCTGCAGATCGGTTCGATAAAAACGGACTTTATGGTATGCAAAAACAATTTTTTCGTCAGGGATTGTATCTGGTATGGTTCGTAAAGTGTCGGCGTGTAAAAAAAGTGTATCATTTTCGTCGTAATTCATATAAACCGCAGAATCAGTAACGATTGCAGTTTCATACAAATCACTGTACTCGGCAACATTCCCGGTAATAATCGAACTGTTTTCAACATCAGTAATTCTCACTGAACCGAGCGCTTTACCAGATTTATTTTCTTTGCTGTAACGAATATAGTTGGCGGCAATATTTTGAGTTTCATTTGAAATAACCGGCTTTTTCAGCAGCTCAGCTTCACCTGTGTTTGAATCATACCAACCGTTTTCGGCATAAAGAGTATTTGCTGAATCGCGAATTGTAGTTGGTCCGTTTATATATATACGTTTGGTTTCGGTGTTGTAGCTCACAGTATCACTGTTCAATGTAAAATCATCATTTACTGCTACAACATCCCGAAACAGGTACAGCAAATCGTCGTTGATAATATATTTCCCAATAACACTGGTAATTGTGATTGTGCTGTCTACAATTTTCCCTTTATCATCATAATAACTAATGTTGGCTGCCAAATCGTAATCGAGAGTGTCGGTATATATGGTAGTCGATTTGTTGATAAGTTTAACGTTTCCCCAGGCACGGGCAAAACTGATATCACCGTCGTAAAAAACTTTGTCGGCATACAAATGCAGGGTGTCGTCCTGTTTAATGTGAACCCGGCCAAATGCATCAACCCTGTTGGTTCCGGTGTATGTGTAAGCGCTGTCGCACCACATTAAAATGTTTTTATGACTGATAAGTACCGAGTCTAATAATCGTTGTGCGTTTGAAGCAATATTTTCGCTTGCTTCAAGTGAGCCTGCACGCAGAATCTCAACTCTTTTTTTTTCCTGTGAAAAAGTGAGTGTAGAAATCAAAATCGACAAAACAAATAACTTCCATTTCACATTCCGGAAGTTCGGAACAATATGAAATAAGGATGAAAACATTAAAGCAGATTTTCGATGATTTTGTCAACCGAAATACCTTCGGCTTCGGCTTTGTAGTTTTTAATGATTCGGTGACGCAAAATTGATGGAGCAATTGCTTTCACATCTTCAATGTCGGGCGAATATTTTCCGTGCAGCGCTGCATGTGTTTTTGCTCCAAGAACAAGGTACTGCGATGCCCTTGGACCGGCTCCCCATTTCAGGTACTGGTTTGAAATTTCGGCAGAATGTTTTGTATTAGGCCTTGTTTTTATAGCCAGTTTTACGGCATACTCCAGAACATTGTCGTTGATTGGTATTTTACGAATCAGGTTTTGATAAAACATGATTTCTTTACCCGAAATAACCGGTTTTACATCATACTCGACTGTAGATGTTGTGTTTTTTACAATTGTTAATTCATCTTCGAATTTAGGGTAATCAAGCCATACCGAGAACATAAAACGGTCGAGCTGAGCCTCGGGGAGGGGATAGGTTCCTTCCTGCTCAATTGGATTTTGTGTTGCCAGAACAAAAAACGGATCTTCAAGTTTAAACCGCTGTCCGGCAGTTGTGATTGCCCTTTCCTGCATGGCTTCCAAAAGTGCCGATTGAGTTTTTGGCGGCGTACGGTTAATTTCGTCGGCCAGAATTATGTTGGCAAACAACGGTCCCTGAATAAATTTAAAATGACGTTCGTTGTCTAATATCTCGGTACCAATAATATCGGAAGGCATTAAATCGGGAGTAAACTGTATGCGATTGTATTTTAATCCAAGAATTTTTGAAATTGTTGTTACAAGGAGTGTTTTTGCCAACCCCGGAACTCCAATCAATAAAACGTGTCCCTGACTGAACAGTGATATTAAAACCTGGGTAACAACTTCATTCTGTCCGTAAATTACACGGGTAATTTCATTTTTCAGTTCATCAAATTTATTGCGAAGAGCATCCAGCGCTTCCACGTCGTTTTTAAAATCTATTGACATTTAGTTAAAATATTATTTGGAGAATTACTTTATCCACTTATTATAACTGAAATTGCAGTTGGCATAGGTTGGATCAATTCTGATATAGGTTTCGGATTGTTGTTTGTTTATCCAATCGTTAAAAATCTGCTCCTTCTTTTTTGCAAGATACATTTCTGCCAATTGCTGATAGTCATTTTGCAAATCAGCTTTGTGAGAATCTGTTTTCTTAATTACTTTAATGATTTTAAAAACCGGCAACTGGGTTTCTTTATCCATCGATTCAAATGGTTTTGAAACCTCATTCACATTCATTTTGGTAATTATTTTGCTGACATCTGGGTCTAACTCCTCAACAGAAAACTTCGAAGACATCGTATTTGGATTGATTACCATACCTGCATTATTTCTTGAGTTTTTATCAAAAGAGAAAATCTGTGCCGCTTCCTCAAAAGGAATTTCGTTTTTACGAATCATATTTGCCAGACTGTCTAACCTGTTGCTTGCAACTTCTTTTGCCTCAACCGATATTTTGGGTTTCATCAATACATGACGTGTATTAACTTTATCTCCCTTTTTATCAACCAGTTGAATGATATGATATCCAAACGCGCTGCGAACCACATTCGATACTTTGTCGTCTTTTAAGTTGAAGGCTACTGCTGCATAAGCCGGGTCTAATTCTGCGCGGCCTGAATAACCAATAACCCCGCCATCTTTTGCTGAAGGACACTCTGAATATAAAACAGCCATGGTAGCAAAACTCGATCCATCTTCAATTCGCTTTTTTATATCGCGCAATTTCGCTTTAATGCGGTTGTCTTCTTCCAAATCAATCACCGGTTGAAATGTAATTTGCGCATATTCATACTGTGTCGGAATTGTAGGAATTTCCTCGTTTTTTAAATTTCTGAAATTGTACCTTACTTCCGAAGGCGTAACAGTAACGTCTTTTACAATTTTTTCGCGCATTTGCTGACTTAAAAGCTGGTTTCTGATACCTTCCTTCATTTCTGATTTTATTTCAACAATCGATTTTTTAAAGT
This sequence comes from Draconibacterium sp., assembly GCA_035467235.1. GTDB lineage: Bacteria > Bacteroidota > Bacteroidia > Bacteroidales > Prolixibacteraceae > Draconibacterium. The sequence goes on from DATITY010000493.1 coordinate 12,132, forward strand.
ATTCTTCAACTGCTTTTTCAGAACCCATGTACGATACATACATGGCGAGCTGCTGGTCCATCCGCTGGTTAACCTGGCTCGGAGTTACCTCAATTAAAGTATCCAGTTCAGCTTCGGCAACAAGTAATTTATCGACCAGGTAATTCTCCAGAATCTCGCATTTCATGTCGCCTTCAGTTGTTACGCCCTGCGCCTGTTGCTCCATGTGCATTCGTTCGATTTCGCTTTTTAAAATAATGTTACCGCCAACCAGGGCTACAATCTGGTCGACTACTTTATCCTGCGCTGTTACAGTGGTTGTAAAAAAGGCGGCAATCAAAAGTAAACCTGTTATTTTTATGTTATTATCCCTTTTCATTTTGCTTTCTCGTTATATATTTTGAATTTGTTTTGTCTTATTCCTTCTTTATACACATTTTCTTCAACTTGTTTCAGAAATTCGATTTTACGTCTGTTGAGGATTAGATCTTTTATGTTGTTTTCAACATATTCAATCGGGGCCAACTCGTTTTGCAATTTGTAATCAAGAATGCTGACAAGATAATAATAATTTAAATCTTTCAGTTCGATCAGATTATTGCGGTCAAGTAACTGCTTGTCATCTTTTATTTCGCCTGGAATATTCATTTTAACGATCTCGAAATCAACCCAGTTGTCGTTAAAAAAGTCAAATCCTTTCGCATACTGAATACAATATTCGCGTAAACCGTTCCTGCCTTCTACCGAATTGTCATCAACCAGTTCTTTTAACAATTTAGGATTGGCAACATCAACCGGGATTTTAATAAATATGGCCTTAACAATGGTACTGTTCAGTTTAAAATTATCGGGATTTGCATGGTAATACTGTTCAATCTGCTGCTCAGTAACAAGTGTATCCATCTGCTGATTCATCAATTCATTTTTGTATTTATAAATGATTAGTGAATTGCGGTACTCCTCAATTTCCTTATTTAAATTCTTTTGTTCCAATGTTAGGTTTTCATTGGCTTTTTTAATCATCAATTCCTGTTTTACCCATTTTCTGATGTAATCGTTTGCCATCAGCATACTGTCCTGTTCCTCCATATCTGCCGGTATAAACTGGGCCAGATCGCTTTGAAGAAGCTTCTTTTCTCCAACCTGCGCGACTACCGGATCGTTCACAACTTCAGTATTCGAACATTGCACCAGAAACACTCCTGAGAGCAGAACTACAAGATATTTTATTTTTACATTAAACACCATCAATGGTTTTCAACAATTTTTTATTAACCGTAACTTTATATTTCGATCTCAGCTCCTTAATCCATCTTTCCTCGATGTATTTCTGATAATCAGACACATAAAGTCCGCGAGCTTCGTCAAGTGTTTTTGGTTCCGGTGCAATTTTATCACCCCTGATAAAACTAACCTCGCTATTAAAATTTGCCGGCTCCGGACCATTCCAAACAAAATAATCAATCACCGGATTACTGCCTTTTTCCCAGGCGCCTTCGTTTATGGTGATAACATTTTCAGTTTTATTCAACAAATCACTAATTTCCTGAACTGTCATTTCTGCTGCAAAATACTTTTCCGCTTCCTCTCTTGTCTCAACATCCCTGCAGGTAACAATCATGCCTTTAAAACGCTCTTCCCAAAAATATTTGTTGGTGTTTTTTTTGTAAAATTCTTCAAGCCCAACTGTATCTTGCGCGGCAAAATTCCAGATTTTTTCTTCAGAAATATTGAAAAGTAAAATTCCGTCATGGTATTCCTGAAATAAATACCTGAAATCGGGGTATTTTTCTTCGAGTTTCGAGTTTTCGAGCGCGGTTATTTCATACTCAACCCAGTTTTTTAAGTGGTCGAGGTAGAGTCCGGGTTCAACATTTGTATTTTTCAGAAATGCCTGAAACTGCTCAATTTTATAGCTTTTATTATCAATTTTGAATATTTCGAAGTTGTTATATTCGAGCGAATCGTTACTGTTTTTGTTTTTGAGCTTTGATATACCTTCAGCATTTTCACTGTAATTGTATTCAGTTTTTAGTTTGTCGATAAAAACCTGTTTGCTTGTGATGCTTCTTTCTGGATCTTGTTTAATGCGGTTTTCAATCATTTCTTTAGATTCCTCGAACGTTGGAACAGGCCGCGAATTGAGCTTTTTTATAATGTGATAACCATAAGCTGTTTCAATTGGTTCGGTGTAATCGCCAATATTTTTAAGTGCAAAGGCAGGATTGGCAAATTCAGGAATCATCCTTCCTGCACTGAACCAGGGCATTTCGCCACCTTGTTGCGCAGAACGTTTATCGTCTGATTTGGTTTTGGCAAGTTCAGCAAAATCAGCCCCGTTTTTTAATTCTGTGTAAATTGAATCAATCTGCAATTTCAAACTGCTTTTCACTTCGGGTGTAACATCCTGAGGAAACATTTTCATAATGTGCGCAACCAGCAGTTCTCCCTTGTTTTCGCGAATATCATGAACCTTTAAAATATGATAGCCAAATGTACTGCGTACTGGTTGGGATATTTCGCCAACAGGTGTTGTAAATGCCCCATTCTCAAACGGTACAACCATTTGAAAAGCAGTAAAATATCCCAGGTTTCCCTTGTTTGTTTTTGCTGATGGATCTTCAGAATATTCAATGGCAGCTTCATCAAAATCTTTACCGGCAATAATTTCATTTCTGATTCCCACGATTCTTTTTAAGATTTCTTCTTCCTGTTCGGCGGTTGAACCTTTTGGAACCATCAGCAAAATATGACTTGCATTAACTTCTTTTGTTGTTCTGTCATACAAATCGGTTATCATTTGCTGGTTGTATTTTACATCGGTTAAATAAGGTGCTGCCAACTCTTCCCTGTATCCGGCGAGTTCATTTTTGAAAACAGCGCTTGTATCCATTTTTAATTGCTCGGCTTCAATAACTTTAAGTTTGAAATTGATGAACAGATCCAAATATTCTTCAGGAGATTTTTTCTCCGTTTCGTTATATAAATTATTGTTGTTTTTTTGGTAAATACGTTCAAATTCGCCTTTACTTACCTTGGTTTCTCCAATAGTGATAAGTGTTTCGCTGGATTGCGAGAAAGCTGTTAAGCCCAGCGCACAAAAAATAAATGATAAAATAATACGATTCATAACTTCCATTAATTTGTTTTGAAACAATATTTTAACCTGAATAATGAATTTTTATTGTTCACCATTCATAAGTTTGATTTGTCAGGTTTGAATTAACGCGCAAACGTTTTGATTATTGAGGAGAGCTGTAATTCGGAGCCTCACGTGTAATTGTTACATCGTGCGGATGGCTTTCCAGAATTCCGGCATTTGAAATACGTGTAAACTTTGCTTTTTGCAGTATTTCAATATTTTTGGCTCCGCAATATCCCATTCCAGCCCGTAATCCCCCGTTTAACTGAAAAAGAACTTCTTCAAGAGTTCCTTTGTAAGGTACACGGGCTGCTATTCCTTCCGGAACCAGTTTTTTTATGTCTTATTCCATGTCCTGAAAATAGCGATCTTTTGAGCCCTGCTGCATTGCTTCAATTGATCCCATTCCACGGTACGATTTAAATTTTCTTCCCTGGAATAGAATAGTTTCACCGGGCGATTCTTCAACACCGGCAAATAATCCGCCTGCCATAATTGAACTGGCACCTGCCGCAAGACCTTTCACAATATCTCCTGAATACCTGATTCCTCCATCTGCAATTATCGGAACTCCCGAACCTTTTATGGCTTTTGAAACATTGTAAACTGCCGAAAGTTGCGGAATTCCAACACCAGCAATAACACGGGTGGTACAAATAGAACCAGGGCCGATTCCAACCTTAACTGCATCTGCACCAGCTTTTACCAGTGCAATTGCAGCTTCAGCGGTGCCAATATTTCCTGCAACAATTTCTGCTTCAGGGTATTTGGCTTTTATTGCCTTAAGCATTTCAATAACACCTTTTGAATGTGCATGTGCGGTATCAATAACAAGCGCATCAACCTGGGCTTTTACCAATGCATCGACCCTGTCCATCGTATCACCTGCTATTCCGATTCCTGCCGCAACACGCAACCGGCCTTTCAGGTCTTTACATGCAAGCGGTTTGTCTTTCGCTTTTGTAATATCCTTGTAGGTTACCAAACCTATCAGTTTGTTGTTTTTATCAACAACAGGGAGTTTTTCAATTTTGTATTTCTGAAGAATATCGGCGGCTTTTTCCAAATCAGTTGATTCCGTGGTAGATATCAGGTTGTCTTTGGTCATTACATCCACAATCGGTCGGTTCATGTCCTTCTCAAAACGCAAATCACGGTTGGTAACAATTCCAACAAGGTATCCCGAATTATCAACCACAGGAATTCCTCCAATCTTGAATTGAGCCATTAAATTCAATGCATCAATCACTTTCTTTTCCCGGGTTATTGTGATTGGGTCATAGATCATCCCGTTTTCCGCCCGTTTAACTGTTGTTACCTGATGCGCCTGCTCATCGATTCCCATATTTTTGTGGATTACCCCAATTCCTCCTTCCCGGGCAATGGCAATTGCCATTTTATATTCGGTAACGGTGTCCATTGCAGCGCTTACAATAGGAGTATTAATAATTATTGAACGGGTAAATTTAGAACTCAGATCAACTTCGCGTGGTAAAACTTCTGAATATGAAGGGATTAAAAGAACATCATCGTAAGTTAAGCCTTCAAATTCCACTTTGTCAATTAGAAACGACATGTTAAACTGTTTTAAGTTTTTAAATAATGCGCAAAACTACAAATTTTGGCGAATTAACATCGAATATTTTTAAGTGTGTCAACGATTTGGGCAATAAAAATTGTTAAACCATAAAATGATTTCTTAATTTGTATGAATGGAAATTTACAGGCAGATATTAACCCGTTACTGGGGCTATTCCGATTTTCGTCCGATGCAGTTGGAAATTATCGAATCGGTTGCTTCCGGGAAAGATACGCTCGGACTTATGCCAACCGGTGGGGGAAAATCCGTGATATTTCAGGTTTATTCATTATCTCAAAAAGGTATCTGCATTGTTATTACACCGTTAATTGCATTAATGAAAGATCAGGTTCAAAACCTGAACAGCCGTGGTATAAAAGCACTTGCAATTCATAGCGGAATGTCGCCCATGGAAATAAAAATAACCCTCGACAATGCTGTTTGGGGTGAATATAAATTCCTGTACGTTTCGCCTGAGAGATTAAATTCTGAGCAATTTAACGAGCGGTTGGCACAAATGGAAGTAAACCTTGTTACGGTTGACGAAGCGCATTGTATTTCGCAGTGGGGATACGATTTCAGACCCAGTTATTTGAATATTATTCAGATCAGGAAAATTCTCCCCGAGGTAAAATTCCTTGCTTTAACAGCAACCGCAACGGTGAAAGTTGCAGCTGATATTCAGGATAAACTGGAGTTCAAACAAAAAAATGTGTTGCAGGTTTCGTTTCAGCGCGAAAACCTGAATTACCTGGTACGAACGATTGAAAACAAAATGGGCTATTTGCTTGAAACATTGCAAAAAGTAAAAGGCTCGGGTATCATTTATGTGCGCAGTCGCCGTGCAACAAGGGAAATTGCCGATGAACTGAGAAAGAATAAAATCAACGCCGATTTTTATCATGCAGGCTTGAGTAATCTTGTCCGTAGTTCGAAACAGGATTTGTGGATTTCGGGGAAAACCCGTGTAATTGTTGCAACCAACGCCTTTGGAATGGGAATCGACAAACCCGATGTACGTTTTGTAATTCATTTTGTGCCCCCTGATTCGTTGGAAGCATATTATCAGGAAGCCGGACGTGCCGGACGTGACGGTAAAAAATCGGCTGCAGTTTTGCTTTTTAACAATGCCGAAAAAACCAAGTTAAAAAAGCATGTTGCTGTTGCTTTCCCTGAAATTGTGTCGATAAAACGCATTTATGAGGCACTCTGCAATTATCTTCAAATTGCTGAAGGATTTGGAAAAAATCAGATTTATGAATTTAATTTACAGGGATTTGCGCAGGCTTTTAAGTTTCAGCAGGCAATGGTTTTTAATAGTTTGAAAATTTTACAGCGCGAAGGATATCTGGAATTTACGGAAGAAGTGGATAGTCCGTCACGTGTTTATTTTACCGTTTCGCGCGATGATTTATACAAGTTTCAGGTGTCGAATGCCGATATGGATGGTTTTGTGAAATTATTGCTGCGCTCGTACACCGGGCTGTTTACCGGATTTGTTGCAATTGACGAGGAATTGCTCGCCAAACGTTCCGGCGCTGCGTCAGAACAGGTTTACGAATATTTAAAGCACCTGCGAAAATCGAAAATCATCGATTATGTGCCGCGAAACCGGACTCCATACATCTATTTTAGTAAGGAACGAATTCATATCGACAGGTTGAAAATATCGAAGGAAAGTTATGATTTGCGAAAAAAGGAACTAACCAACCGGATTGATGCCGTAATTAATTACGCCACCAGCAGTACAAAATGCCGAAGCCAGATTCTGCTTGAATATTTTGGTGAAACAGATTCAGCTCCATGCGGTAACTGCGATGTATGCAAGTCGGTTGAATTTTTAGGATTGACAACATTTGAATTTAAAAAAATCAGCGAAAGCATAAAACTTTTCCTTGAAACACCCTGTACATACGAAAAGCTGTTGTTGAATCTGCAGGGAGATCAGCAAAAATTACGACCTGTGATTAAATGGCTGCTCGACAACGAAAAAATAATCTATCGTGTTGATAATCTGTTGGAGTGGGGGGAGAAGTAAGATTGTTGCTGGATGCTGGTTACCGGGAAAACCTGAAAATTGGTTATTGAGTATTCGATATTGGATATTTTTCTATTATTGTTTACCGGTTTGTCCTGATAATTGGTAATAGGTCATTTGGGAAGAAGATATCAATTGTTGAATTTCAATTCTTCATTCCCGCATTCACTCATTTCTCACTCTTCTCCAACGTACTTTTTATACAAATCAGGCCGCAATAAGCGGGTGCGTTCAACCGCCTGTTCGTGATTCCAGTCGTCAACGAGTTTGTCGTTTCCTGAAAGCAGAATTTCGGGTACTTTCATTCCTTTATATTCTGCCGGGCGGGTATAAACTGGTGGACTCAGCAGGTTATCCTGAAATGAATCGGTAAGCGCCGATGTTTCGTCTGAAAGCACTCCTGGCAAAAGCCGAACAACGCTATCGGCAATAATTGCAGCAGCTAATTCGCCACCGGTCAGTACGTAGTCACCTACCGAAATTTCCATGGTTATGTAGTGGTCGCGAATGCGCTGGTCGATGCCTTTATAATGACCGCAAAGAATCATTAAATTCCTTTTCATCGAAAGCTGATTGGCTGCTTTTTGGTTGAAAAGATTTCCGTCCGGGGTTGTAAAAATTATCTCGTCGTATTCACGTTCACTTTTAAGTTTTTCAATGGCTTTTTCAATTGGTTGAATCGCCATTACCATTCCGGCGCCCTTGCCAAAAGAATAATCATCAACTCGGTGATGTTTATCGTCAGAAAAGTCGCGCAGGTTATGCAGGTAAATTTCCGCCAGTCCTTTTTCTTTGGCTCTTTTAATAATTGAATGGTTGAAAGGACTTTCCAGAATTTCGGGGAGTACCGTTATTATATCGATTCTCATATTTTCAATTTTCAGCAAAGGTAAATAATCTATTGAAACAGACTTTTAATCATTAAAAACAACAAAAAACAGTAAAAAAGAGACAATGTTTCATGCTTAATTACAGAATGCTGACTATATGGCATTAAGAAATATATTATTTTGAATGTTTTGGCCGGTTTTTATCGGTTGGTACATGAATTGAAAATAATACAGAAGAATTTTAAAAATTATAAACAATTAAATAAAAGGAGAAACAAGTTATGAGTTTAGTTAGATTTTACAATCCGCGTTACAGTGTTAACAGAAATTTGGTTAATGAAATGTTGAATAACTTTTTAACCAGCGATCATCACGAAAGTTATTTGCAAAACTGCAAAAAACAACCTGCAACAAATGTTTTCGAAACCGAAAAGGATTTCAGGATAGAGCTTTTATTACCTGGTTTTGCAAAAGAAGATGTACAGGTTAATTACCACAAAAATTTGTTGACGGTAAAAGTTGACAAACCTGAAGTTGAGTCGCATAAAACAGAAGAATTTAAATTCACCCATCGCGAGTTTGGAGTATTTAACTTCGAGAAACAATTTCAGGTCCCGAATTCAGTAAATGCACAGAGTATTGATGCTAAATTTGAAAATGGCATTTTAAATATTGTACTGCCTAAAAAAGAGGAAGCATTGGAAAAAGCTCCGGTAGATATAAGAATTTCATAAGTTTATGGTTTAGTTTGGTTTGAGTTGATTTGGAAGCCTGGCATTTTGCCGGGCTTTTTTATTTTGTTGTTTTAACTTAAGTGTTATTTTTACGCTTTTGAATGAGTGTTATTCAATTTGCACTATCAAGCTTGATTACAATGAAAAGAATATTAAATCTGACTCTTCCGTTAATTCTAATCGCTTCCGGTATTTCGGCCAAAGAATACCAGGTTTCATCACCCGATGGAAAAATTAAAGTAACCGTTTCTGTTGATAAGGAAATCAAATATTCGATGCAATTCGAAAATCTTTCTGTAATCGAACCATCAACAGTTTCATTTACTTTCAGGCAAGCTCCGCCACTTGGAAATGATATGGAAGTTGTTTCCGACAAAAGTTTTTCGTTTGATGAAACATGGAAACCGGTTTTGAAACGGTTTGAATCCGTTCGGAATAATTATAATGGAATCCGTTTCGAAATGAAAGAAAAAAGGTATCCTGCCCGATTGATGAACCTCGAATTCAGGGTATTCAACGATGGCACGGCTTTTCGAACTGAATTTTCTGAACAGCAATTCAATCATGAATACGTAATTTCGGATGAACTATCTCAGTTTAACTTTGCTTCGAATTACACCTGCTGGGCTGTAAATTATGGCAGTTACACAACTTCTCAGGAAGTGGAACATTTTGAAAGAAAAATTTCAGATATCACCTCTGAAATGGTAATTGGACTTCCGCTGACAATTAAAGTTGATGAAAAATGTTATGCTGCAATTACCGAGGCTGATATTGAAAACTATGCAGGAATGTACCTGAAATCCAATCCGAAAATGGGAGATTTTGCCTTGCGAACCGCTCTTTCCCCGCGGAAAGGACAGCCTGAAAATGGTGATAAAGTGGTTTTCAGAACTCCGCATAAAACGCCATGGCGGGTGATAATGATTGGCGAAACTCCCGGAAAACTGGTGGAATCTGAAATGGTTGCCAACCTGAATGATCCTTGCGAAATTTCCGATCCATCTTGGATTAAACCCGGTATCAGTGCATGGGATCATTGGTGGAGTGGAGAAGTGAAAATGGAACAGCCTGTTATTTATGAATACATCGATTTGGCCTCGAAAATGGGCTGGTCATATATGTTAATCGACTGGCAGTGGTATGGTCCTTTTAATCAGAAAGATGCCGATATTAAAAAGCCGGCACCACAAATTAACATACCCGAAATTTTGGAATATGCAAAAAGTAAAAATGTACGCTGCTGGCTCTGGTTGTATAATACCGATGTTGACCGTTTCAATTTCGAAGAAGCTTGTGCGCTATACGAAAAATGGGGAATTGCAGGAATTAAAATTGATTTTATGGATAGCGACGATCAGGAAATGGTGAACTGGTATCACAAGGTTGTAAAAACTGCTGCAAAATATCATTTGATGGTAGATTTTCACGGGGCTTTTAAACCCGATGGCTGGCAGCGAACTTACCCAAATCTGGTAACACGCGAAGGTGTTTTGGGTAATGAATACAACAAATGGTCGCTGCGAATAACGCCGGAACATCTTTGTACACTGCCATTTACACGCATGCTGGCCGGACCGATGGATTTTACGCCAGGTGGATTTCTGAATCGCAATCCCGATAAATTCAAAAACGGAACACCAGCACAGGTGCTTGGAACCCGTTCAAATACATTAGCACAGTTTGTAATTTACGACAGTCCATATCTTGTTGCCTGCGATCATCCAAAAAATTATTACGGTCAGGTTGGCGAAGATTTTTTGAAACACGTAAAATCGGTTTGGGACGATACAAAAGTTTTGAACGGATCGATTTCAGAATATATTACAATGGCGCGCCGTTCAGAAAATCGCTGGTTTATTGGAAGTATGACCAACAGTTTCGGGCGCGAACTGGAGATAAAACTCGATTTTCTTTCCGAAGGGAACTACAGAATGATTAGTTATTCGGATACTGAAAAAACCAAAGAAAATGCCGAAATTGCAGTACAAAAGGAGACTATAGTGAAAAAGGGCGATTCGGTAAAAATTAAAATGGTTCCTGGTGGTGGTTTTGCAGCCTGGATTGAGAAGGAATAATGCGAGAATGCAAAAAACATGACTGCAAAAACCAGTGACCACTGACAGATGACCAACTCTGAACTTTGAACTTTAAACTCGAAACTTAAAACTGACATTATGCTCGAAAAATTAAAAACGCAGGTGTTACATGCTAACCTCGATTTGGTAAAACACGGCCTGGTAATTTTTACCTGGGGAAATGTAAGTGCAATCGACCGTGGAACAGGATTGGTTGTAATTAAACCCAGTGGTGTGACCTACGAAAAAATGAAGGCTAAAAATATGGTGGTGGTTAATCTTGATGGTGAAGTTGTGGAAGGAAATCTGAAACCCTCAAGCGATACAGCAACCCATTTGGTTTTATACCGAAAATTTGAAAACATCGGTGGGATAGTGCACACGCATTCCGAATGGGCAACATCCTGGGCGCAAGCCGGACTTGGTATTCCTGCTATCGGAACCACTCATGCTGACTATTTTTACGGAGAAATTCCATGCACCCGTAAAATGACCAAAACCGAAATAGAAGGACGATATGAACTGGAGACAGGAAATGTAATTGTGGAGCGGTTTAAAGGTTTGAATCCCGACCAGATTCCCGGGGTTTTGGTGAATAATCACGGCCCGTTTGCATGGGGAAAAAGTGCCGGCGATGCCGTTCATAACGCTGTGGTAATGGAAGAGGTTGCAAAAATGGCTTTCCGTTCGCTTCATCTTAATCCAAAAACAACAATGGATCAGGCGCTGCTCGATAAGCATTTTCTTCGGAAACATGGTGATGGTGCGTATTATGGACAGAGTTAGTTCAAAGTTCAAAGTTTAGGAATCAAGTATCAAGAATCAAGACATCGACAACCAATGACCAGTGACTAATAATAAATAATCAATAATCAATCAAAAACATGAGTTCAAAATACACTATTGGATTAGACTATGGAACCGATTCAGTTCGTTCATTAATTGTAAATGTGGAAACAGGCGAAGAGGTTGCCAGCGCAGTTTTTAACTATCCCCGCTGGAAAAAGGAGATGTATTGTGATGCACCTAAAAACCGGTTTCGCCAGCATCCGAAAGATTACCTGGAAGGATTGGAATTTACAATTACCGAAGCTTTAAAACAGGCGCCGGCAGGCGTTGCTGAAAATGTTGTAGGAATTTCTGTTGATACTACAGGTTCAACACCGGTAGCTGTTGATGAAAAAGGGGTTCCACTTTCATTGACACCCGGATTTCAGGAAAATCCGAATGCCATGTTTGTTTTGTGGAAAGACCACACAGCAGTAAAGGAAGCAGAGGAAATCAATCAGCTTGCAAAAAAATGGAAAATAGATTTCACCAAATTTGAGGGTGGCATTTATTCTTCGGAATGGTTTTGGGCAAAACTATTGCATGTAATCCGCGAAGATGCGGGGGTTTTCCGGGCAGCATATTCATGGGTGGAGCACTGCGACTGGATTCCGGCTATTTTAACAGGAAACATAAATCCAAAAACATTAAAAAGAAGTCGTTGTGCAGCGGGTCATAAAGCCATGTGGCACGAGGCTTTTGACGGATTACCATCGGAGGAATTTCTGGTAGCGCTCGATCCGCTTTTAAGTGGATTGCGCGACAGGCTTTTCAAAGAAACCTATACCTGCGATATTTCTGCCGGGAAATTAACTCCTGAATGGGCAGAAAAACTCGGACTTTCAACCGACGTATTTGTGGGAGTCGGTGCATTCGACGCGCATCTTGGAGCAGTGGGTGCTGAAATTGAACCTTACTATCTTTCAAAAGTGATGGGAACGTCAACCTGCGACATGCTGATTGCTCCATTGGAAGAGGTAGGCGACAAATTGGTAAACGGAATTTGCGGACAGGTGGATGGATCAATCGTTCCGGGAATGTTGGGTTTGGAGGCAGGACAATCGGCATTTGGCGACATTTATGCCTGGTTTAAGCGTGTTTTGGAATGGCCGTTGCAAAATATTCTCTCCGAAACAAAGTTGATTGATGAAGCTACCAGACAAAATCTGATTGACGAAACATCGGATAAAATAATTGCCAAACTGAGTGAAGAAGCAGCAAAAATTCCAATTGCTGAAAGTGGAATTGTGGCGCTCGACTGGATGAATGGCCGTCGCACACCCGATGCCAACCAGGCATTGAAAGGAGCAATTGCCGGAATAAATCTTGGCTCCGATGCTCCGCGTATTTTTCGTGCGCTGGTGGAAGCAACTGCATTTGGTTCAAAAGCCATCAACGACAGGTTTATTTCAGAAGGAGTTCGGATTGACGGTGTAATTGCTCTTGGCGGAGTTGCCAAAAAATCGCCATTTGTAATGCAGATTGTAGCCGATGTTTTGAATATGCCAATTAAAGTTGCCCGCTCTGAACAGGCTTGCGCGCTGGGTTCAGCAATGGCGGCAGCGGTTGTTGCCGGAATTTACGCGAATACTGCCGAAGCCCAGAAAAAAATGGGTGGTGGAATTGAAACAGAATATCATCCAATTCCTGAAAATGTGGAGAAATACAAACCACTTTACGAACAGTACAAAAAGTTTGGAAAGTTGATAGAGTTTGAATATTGATTAGAAAAACGAATAAAAAAATCAGGGAAGCCAGAATTGACTTCCCTGTTTTTATTTATCGATATCAATTTCAGGAACATTTACTGTTTCACCAGTTTTATGGTTTTGCTGATTTTTGCGGTTCTGAAAACAAGCAGGTAAATTCCGGATTTTAACTTCTCTCCGTTCTGCGATTGCCCGTTCCAGCTTATTGTTTTTTTGTTTCCTGCATTTAACAGATTTTTATCGAATTTGTATATCAAAGAACCTTTCAAATCGTAAACCAGTAAATCCTGCAAATCGCTTGATTCAGTAAGTTGTATTTCGATAGATAAATTATCCATGAAAGGATTTGGATAAACTGAAACGGTATCGGAAAGTTCTCTAAAATTATCAGTTCCGGTAACAGCTCCGTCATTTTCAAATTTATACTGGTCGGGCAAACAGGTCAGACACCATCTGCTTGTATCTTCGAGGCACAGGAATGATGTGTAAAACGAAAGTATTCTGTTATCGATGCTTTCCTGAATAATTTCACCAACGATATCATTTGTTGAATAATTCTTTTCCATCTCCTTAATAAAAGTCCCTGCCCATATTTTTTTGACAACAGAATCATTTTCTGTCTGCGAATTGGCAGCAATTACAATTTTTTCTGAGAAGATTTCTTCGTTGTATTCACCTGAAAAGTTAATCTCGAACGGAAATGTGCCCTTGAATTTCCCCACCTGTAAAATCATTTCATTCAGGTAGGCCACGTTTTCATCTTTGTTCAGATTGTACCTGCTGTAACAAAAACCGTTTTCGAGTGTGGTATGAAGGTCGAACGAATTAATTGAACCGTGCAAATACTTAAATGCCAGCCCAAATATATCAGATTCTGTTTTCCCGTTTTGCAAATTCTGATACGAGCCGGCTGTTAGTTTTGCCAGATTCGAATAGAAATATCCGTTACCGAAATACTGGTTTTGATCTGTATAATAGTACCAGTAATTTAAAGCCTGATAATCGGCAATGTGAATCGGTATTTCCGTTTTCATCAGTGCCAGAAGATCTTCTATTAACTTGTTGGCAACAGAATAATCAGAATATTGATTTGAGTTGGAAACGAGTAAGATTTTTCCATCACTACCATTTTCGTTCACAAAATCAATTCCGTTTGCCAGCAAAGCGGCCAGATTGCTGTAACTGCTCAATTGATTATCAAGTATTTGAAAAGCTGATTCGATGTTTTGAAAAGTGGCCTGTGCCCACTTTTCGCCGTGGCGTAAAATAGTCAGGTTTGAAAAAATCAGATTAAAAGAATCTGCCGGATTCAGATTATTGTGCATTTCTTCTTTCAGAATATTTAAAATTTCTAGACTTTTCATGTTGGTGTTCGAGACATCGTAATCAACAAGAATGGCCACTTTTTTTGCGCCTGTTGAATTAAGAAAACCAGCGGGAGAAAGAGCAAGTTGGTAAAATCCCTGATCACCCGTTTGGTATTTTGAAAAATAGTAGCCATTCAGTAACGGAGTATCAAAACCAATTTTCAGGTTACTGCTGAATTTTGCTGATGGTATTTCAACGGTTTTACATTCGCCGTAATTTACATCTGTTTTGTTTGTAAAAGAAAGGCTTTCATCGCCGGTAATTACTGCGTTTTTCCATTGTTCGTCTTCCCAGGTTATGACCGTTAATTTTGAAGGCAACGTTAACGAAGTTTTTAAAATGGGGAGTGGTAAACCGGCAGTAATGTTTGTTTTATTCCACGAAACCGGCACCAGGTAAGTTATTTTAACTTTTCGTGTTTCGCTGGCTGCCATCGGGAAAATTCGCAATTCGTACTGGTTAGCCGATTGTTTAAACAGGATCGACGGGTCTCTTCTTCGATTTACAATACTTTCGTAAATTGACGAAGCTGTCCATCTGTCGAGAATAACAGCTTTTATGGTGTCATTTCCAAACCAAAGCCACGAATCAGTAATCATCGCATTCTCGGGCAAATCGAAATTCAAGGTCACTTCGAGGGTGTCTTTCACTTCAGTCCAAATGGTGCCGCGCGACGAAAACGTCAGCGTTAATCCAAATTCCATAAAAAGTCCTTTTGGAGCAACCGTCAAACTGGCTTCTTCGATGGTTCCCTGGTAGGTTTGCCAGGAGTTTCTAGGGTCACCAACCCTGAGTTGGTTATAACCGAACACGTTTGTCAGACTGAAAAACAAAACGATAAAAAGTAAAGTTGTTTTCATACTGTAATTGTTAATGTTTTCTATGGATAAAGTAAATCGTTATACGATTTTTATTTAAGCAGTTGTTGCATTTCTATGGCAAATTGTTTTCCAAAATCGATATAACCCGCTGAATTGTAATGCCATTTGTCGGAATATCCATAATTATCAGTCGTTGTAATCAGCGCGGCATGATCATCCTGATTCACAAATTTTGCCTGGTGCCAGCGCACCACATTTCCGAAATCCCAAACTTTTCCATCTTCTTCATTTCCCGAATCCGAAATTCTTCCGATTACCACTGGCAAATCATCGGTTAACAGCGCTGCCCGCATCAAATCCATCAATCTCTTTAGATTCTTAAAATAAAGGTTGGCAATTTCCGGTGTGTTTGCATCGCTTTCTCCTTGCATCCATAAAATTCCTGCCGGAATTAATTCGTCAGCTTCTCCATCCTTGTCGATATCTTTAATTGTAAAGGCATTTTTTAAAGTGGCCAGAAAATGATCATACTGATTTAAACCTGTACCTGTTGTAAAATCGGGATCCCAGCAGCCAAACGGCCCGGCAGCATCGATGTGTATGGAAGTTCCGCCGCGACTGTATTTAATGATTGCAATATTTTCGTTGGGGAACATTTTTTTCATTTCGAGGGCAAAGGTAATTTCAACTCCAAACCGGTCGGAGAGGATGTTTTTTTCGAAAGTTGAACTGTGTCCGGTTCCATGACCCGGTTTTAAAACTTCCCAAATTCCCTGGCCACCCAATTCGAAACTGTCGCGGGTGGAATTGCCGTGAAAAATGTACACTCCTTCAACAGGTTTGTTCAGCTCTTTTGGAAGTTGGTTATTATATCCAAAACCATCCATATTCGATTGTCCACCCAGGTAAAATACTTTATACTTTTTCGCGTTAACACTTGCCGAAAACAGAATAATAAATACTAAAAAAAGTCCTTTTTTCATCTGTACCAATTATTAAAATTACTGATTAGTTGGCGGTTATAATTTATCTCCATTATTTGCATATTCGTCTGATGGAACTCATATGTGGTTTGTTCATTGTTGTTTGTGTTTTTCTGTAATCATATTCGTTTCATTTTGAACAGATTTGATATTTTCAGGATTTGGTTGTATGCAATTTATTTGATTTTGTGATCACGATAGTTAATTCCCATCTTTTTTAACCTTACATAATCCATTTCGAGACGTATTAAGAAATCGTTGTAATCCTTTTTTTCTTTTGGTGTCCATCCAACTTCGGCCTGTGCCTGCAAGCGGGGGAGCAGCATATATTCGGCTTTACTGGTTGTGGCAATATATTCCGTCCAGAGATTGGTTTGTACGCCGAGAATATATTTTGCTTCTTCCGCCGATAATTCTGCGGGAACAGGTTCGTATTCATAAACTTTTTCAACCGGTAAAAATCCTCCAATCGCAAGCGGTTCATTTTCGGTATTGCGCGATTGATAATGGTCGATATACATGTGCGAATTTGGACTCATTACAACATCATGTTTTTGTTTTGCTGCTTCAATTCCGCCTTTTTCGCCACGCCAGCTCATTACGATTGCTCCCGGAGCCAATCCACCTTCCAGAATTTCATCCCATCCTACGAGTCTGCGTCCTTTTGAAGTCAGGTATTCATCCATTCGCGAAACAAACCAGCTTTGTAATTCGTGCTCATCTTTCAATCCTTTTTCTTTCATTCTTTTCTGACATGCATCGCACTGTTGCCATGCATCTTTCGGGCATTCATCGCCTCCAATATGAATGAATTCTGATGGGAAAATATCAAGTATTTCGTCCAAAACATTTTGTAAAAAATCAAATGTTTCTTCTTTACCCGCGCAATAAACGTCTTTGTGAACACCCCAGATTCCCTGAACTTTATAGGGACCACCAGTACAGCCCAAATTAGGGTATGCAGCAAGAGCAGCGCTCGAATGTCCCGGCATTTCAATTTCCGGTACTACTGTAATATATCGCTCTGCAGCATATTTTACAATTTCCCTTGCTTGTTCCTGTGTATAAAAACCACCGTAACCGATACCGTCCATTCCCTGATTGCTGCCATAATGACCCAGGGTTGTTTCATCGCGCCAGTGCGAAATCTCGGTCAGCAAAGGGTATTTCTTTATTTCAATACGCCACCCCTGATCTTCGGTAAGATGCCAGTGAAAAGTGTTGATTTTATACATGGCAAGTATATCGATGTATTTTTTGATAAAGCTGACGGGAAAGAAATGCCTGCCAACATCGAGCATATTGCCGCGCCATGCAAAACGCGGCTGATCTTTTATATCAATTACAGGAATTTCTAATTTGTCGTTAACAGTTTCGGCCGGAAGCATCTGTTTCAGTGTCTGCATTCCGTAAAATAAACCATTGGATTGCGCCGCTGTAATAATTATTCCCGATTCACTGACTTTCAGTAAATATCCCTCTTTCCCAAGATAAGCATTACTCATGATTTTAAATTGAATGGCCTTCCCTTCGGAATTTTGTTTCAGTTTAAAACCATACAGCTTTTCTGTATATTCGGCAAAAAATTCCGCAATTCTGAACACTTCCTTGTTTTGGTTGTCAAAATTAATACTGGTAGTGGTATCAAGAATAAAAAATCCTTTTCCTGCGGACATTTCCATTGGTTTTGGAATTATGGCAAGTTCCTGTGCAACAATGAAATTAGCCATCATTAACAGCAAAAAAAATAATTTCAATTTTCGTTTCATTTTGTATAGTTTTGAATCTTTAATAAAAACGAAAATTACAACTTTATCATTTCAAAGTGGAAGGTTTCAGACCGAATTTTATAAAATTATGCAAAAGATCACCATTTCAAAAGAGTTGGCTGTTAAAGTGCCCGAATTACAACTTTCTTGTATCTGGTGCGATGTGCAGCTTTTAACTAAAAACCAGGAACTTTGGGATGAGATTCAACTTAAAATCGTTGAAATTTCTTCTTCTGTTTCTATTGAAAAAATCAGCCAAATTCCCACCATATCCGCATCTCGTAAGGCTTATAGGGCCTGCGGAAAAGATCCTGCCCGTTATCGTTTGTCGGCCGAAGCATTGCTCAGAAGAGTGGTGAACCGAAACGAAATTTACCAGATAAATAATGTAGTTGATGTACTGAATCTGGTTTCAATTTCAACCGGTTTTTCAATTGGAGGTTATGACGCTGAAAAAATAGAGGGTGACATTGTTTACGGAATTGGAGGGCCAAACGAACCTTACATCGGGATTGGAAGGGGAGAGTTGAATATTGAAAATATGCCTGTATTTCGTGACTCAAAAGGAGCATTCGGAACAGCAACCAGCGACTCCGAAAGAACTTCAGTTTCGCATGATACTAAACGTTTTCTGATGATAATCATTGATTATGAATCGTCTCCCCAACTGATTGAAGCAACAATAATGGCAAAAAATCTGCTTCAAAAATATGCCAATGCTACTAATTTCGATATTAAAAATATAAGATAAAATGAGGTCGTTTTGTAAATTGATGCTTAAAATTTTAGGTTGGAAAACCGAAGGTGGAATTGCTCCTGAACCGAAATGCATTATTATCGGGATTCCGCATACCAGCGCCTGGGATTTTGTGATTTCGTGGTTGTTTTATACCTCGATTGGCGGACATGCAAGTACTCTTGTAAAAAAGGAATTTTTCTTTTGGCCAATGGGTTATTTCGTGCGAAAAATGGGCGGCGTACCCATCGATCGTTCGAAAGGAGCAAACGTGATCAGGCAAACTATTCAGCTTTTCAATGAAAGGGAGCACATGCATCTGGCGCTTACACCCGAAGGAACCCGTAAACGCACTAAAAACTGGAAAGCCGGTTTTCATACCATTGCCACAAATGCAAATGTGCCTGTTTATCTGGGCAGTTTCGATTGGGGAACGAAAGTGGTCACCATTGGAAATAAGTTCGAACTTACCGAAGATCCAAAAGCCGACATTAAACGAATGAAAGATTTTTACCGTGAAAAAGGAGTTATTGGGAAATTTCCGGAGAAGTTTACAACGGAATATTGATGTTTTATTTCAATCTCAAACTTTCAGGATTTTGTCTGTTATCAAAAAATGTTAGCAAGTAAATTTTTTTGTTGTAATTGTCAACCTGGTAAAAGAATGAGTTGTTTTTGTCAACGAATGCTCTTCTGATATTCTTATGTTTTAATGAAACGGGAAATATTCCGGGATTTCTTTTAATGGATTTTAGTACCAGGTCAATTCTCAGATTGAATTGTTGAATTTCTTTGTTTGTCCATTTTCATCCAGATAATCAAGAACATTGAAAAAAGTAATTTTTGCTTTTGCCGACCAGATTACTTCCATCAGAACCCGTATTTTTGTTTGGCTTCCTGTAATACCTGTTCGTGAGTAAATAAATTTTCTTTTTTCACATCGTCTAATCCTTCAAAAATTGATTCTTGTATTTCCTGAGGTAAATTATCCCACCAATCTTCTGTTTTCTCGGTTTGAAGTAATTCTTTGATTTTAATCAGTATTGAAGGTTTTTCTGTTTGAATTATTTTTTCAACTAAATCAAGTTTTAATGTTTGAATATCCATAAAGCAAATCATTTTTTGGTTGAATTGTAAAGATAACTAATTATGAATTAACCTGTATGCCGATTTGTGATCTGAATAAAAAACGTCAGTTGGAAACCGAAGTGCCACGGAAACTCAGTCATAGCATCACTTGGAGTGATACTATGACTTTAAGTTTTGAAAAACTGGATTTACTTTACTGTATTATCCAAAGGTAATCCAAGACTTTTGTATAATTCCAATCGTCCGGCTTTGTCTTTGTCAAGCACTCCATGAGCGTATTCTGCCACCTGACGTGCAACTTTCCGGGGTACAACAATTACTCCGTCACCATCGCCTACAACCACATCGCCGGGACACACCAGAACACCGCCAATAACCACGGGCCGGTTAACCGATTCCAGTTCATTTCTTCCGGGACGGATTCCACGTCCTTTTTTGCGCAAATACAATGGCACTTTTTGAATGGCTACTTCATCGGTATCACGCGAACTGGCATCAGTTACCACGCCAACAGCGCCAGCTTTTACCCAGCTCAAAATATTGTTCGAGCCAATTGACCCAATGTCTTTATCTTCCACATCGTCGAGTACCACCACCGAACCTTTTTGAATGACTGCAGCAAATGCTTCATTTGAATAAGTGGAGTAGAAGTGTCCTTCCCATGCTGCAAAATCTTCACCTGGCTGAGGCCGGTCAGGTCGTTGGGTAGGCACATAACGCGCTGTCACAGCTACTCCGCGGATAATGTGCGATAGATTTTCACGATCAACCCAGTCCGGATGAATAGCTGGATCTACCAGTCCTGTATTGGGGAGACCAACCATATCCATACCATCCGAAACGTCGGCAACACGAAGTTTCCCGTACAACTTCAGAATTTCAGCATTTTCTTCCTCGGTATAAGTTTGGGTTTCAATGTAGTTTACACCTTTGGCAACGGGGCTGGTTTGTGCCATTAATGAAAACACAAAACCAAAAATCAGTACTGTTGTAATTGTAATTTGTTTCATTAGAAATAGTTTAATTGGTTTATTCTGATTGTAAATTAATAAAAAAATCTGAAATGTAATTTTTGATGAAAACATTTAACTTAGCTAACCGATTTGATATTCAATTCTAACTAAAAACAACAAATATGCTAAATTCATTTTTATGGGGTTTATTGGCAACTTCATCACTTGTGCTTGGCGGAATTATTGCTTCCCTTTTTTCCCTGGGGAAAAGGACATTGGGTATAATTATGGGTTTTGGTGCAGGAACTTTGATTTCTGCAGTATCATATGAACTGGTTTATGAGGCTGTTAAGCTTAGCAGGGGAAGCTTTTATGCTATGTATGGATTTTTTGCCGGAGCATTAACTTACTATTTTTCAGATAAACTTCTTGAAAATTTTGGGGCAAGAGATCATAAAAAAAATAAAGCATCCATACAGTCTAATCTGGTTGTGCCAATGGTTTTGGCTATCATACTCGATGGAATTCCTGAGTCAATCGTAATTGGTTTGGGAATTTTTGAGGGAGGCGCTGTAAGCATGGCAATGCTTGTTGCAGTTTTTATATCGAATATGCCCGAAGCCATTGCCGGAACTACAGGCATGAAATCAAGCGGATGGAAAAAAAGTAAAATAACTTTGCTTTGGACCGTAATCGCCGTTGTTTGCGCCCTGTCAACCATTGCCGGATTTTCCTTTTTCAGCGGATTGTCGGTGCAATGGATATCGTTTATTAAGGCTTTTGCAGGTGGCGCTATTCTGATAATGCTTGCCAATTCAATGATACCGGAGTCTTACGAACACGCGGGTAAACTTGCCGGTATATTCACTATTTTCGGATTTTTTATTTCGGTGGTAATGGTTATTTTGGAGATAACGAAATAATCCCAAAACAAATTTCAGTCGGATTTGGTTTGTAAATACAGTACATTAAGTAAAAGTATTTTCAGCCGAACACCTTATTTAGAAAGCAATCTTCGAACTTTCTTCCCCTTTTTGAGTTGTTAGAATAAATTTAATAACGAAAATATGAATTCTATTGATTTTGCGATGTGGGGAAGAGCTTTGAAAACCATACCAAGGATTTCGAAGGAAGAGTGGTTAAGGATTGATATTGTTTCGAAATGGCTGATTGCAACACGATCGGCTGTATTTATAATGACAGTAATTGCCGGGGCAATTGGTGGAATATTAGCCTGGTACAGCGGAAGTTTTTCCGGACTTAATTTTTTTGCGGCCATTGTTGGGCTTGTTTTTGCCCATGCATCGAATAACCTATTGAACGACCTGATTGATTCGAGAAAGGGAATTGACAAAGGTAATTATTACCGTTCGTTGTACGGACCGCAAACCGTTGAACATGGTTTACTTTCAAACGCGGGAATTTACAGTTATATCGGGTTCTCGCTGCTAATCGCTGTTTTAAGCGGGGCATTCCTGATTTATCAAACAGGCATTGTTACACTTTATCTGATGCTTGCAGGTATGTTTTTTCTTTTGTTTTATACCTGGCCGCTCAAATATATCGGACTTGGAGAAATTACAGTGGTTTTGGTCTGGGGACCGCTGATGGTTGGCGGTACTTACTATGTTACTTCAGGTGGCGAATGGAGCTGGCCGGTTGCAGTTGCAGGAATAATTTATGCGATGGGACCTACTTCAGTACTGTTCGGTAAACACACCGATAAATTAAAAGAAGATCGTGCAAAAAGAGTGTTTACGCTGCCTGTTATTTTGGGTGAATGGAATTCACGCTGGCTAACCATTCTATTGTGGTTTTCTCAATACATTCTTATCGGATGGCTTATTTTCAGTGGTACACTCGGTTTTGCAATTGCAATTGTTGTGTTTGCCATTCCAAAATATATCTGGGCTGCCAAAGTTTTTTCAAAACCTCGTCCCGAATCGGAACCTGAAACCATTGAAAAAGGCGTGTGGCCACTTTATCTTTCGGCTCATGCATTTATATACAACAAATATTTTGGTTTACTTTTTTTGCTTGGATTAATCATCGATTTGATTTTAACTAAATCGGGAATAATATAATTCTGTGTAAAGATTTGGAAGGATATATCACATAATTGATAAGGAAAAAGAGGATAGTGCATTATTTTGCGCTGTCCTCTTTTTTCGTACATCGAGCAAAACAGGGAGTTTAACGAAAAGAATAGCAGAGAAAGCATTTTGTTGCAATTTTTGAGGTAACATTTTTTTGACTTAAACGTCGTATCAGAAATTAAATATTACAGTCATGAAATCAATTTTATTTTTTCTTTTGGCAGCGTTTTTTCTTCTTTCGTCGTGTGAATACAACCCGGGAATTTCTGAAGCTTTTACAAAGTACCGGTTTAAAGATGGGGTTACAACAATAACTATTCCCGGGTGGGTTATCGGCATTGCAGCAAATTTTGGTGATTTGGAAAAAAACGAACGCGAATTACTGCATTCCATCGACAAAGTGAGGGTGTTGGTTGTTGAAGACGACGATTTAAATGCCAAAATAAATCTTCACAAAGAATTCAGTACAAAGATTAATAAGAAAAACGATTACGAAGAATTAATGACCGTTCGCGATGATAACGAAGATATCACTATTTATGGGAAGATGGATGAAAACGTAATTACTGAAATGATAATTCTGGTTGGCGGCTACGATAATGCAATGATTTATGTGAAAGGTGAAATCGAGCCGGAATTGATTAACGACCAAATCAAAATCTCTGATAAAGATAAATTTCTAAGTTTGGGTTTTTAAATTGTGTTTTTATCAAAAACTTATCACTCACAATTATTCATTTAATTCAAAGTTTTGTTTGAATTTTGCTGATTTCAAGATCCTCTTTTTTAGGAAAGATTATCGAAAAAATGATACTTGCAATCATTACAAATGCAATGAAATAGAGTGAATACTCGGGTTGAAATCCCCATGATTTTAGTTTGCCATGAAATAACAGTTTTGCTCCCACAAAAACAAGCAAAATGGCTACTCCGGGTTTCAGAAAGCGGAATTTGTCAACCAGGTTGGCCACTAAAAAGAACAATGAACGCAGTCCTAAAATTGCAAAAATGTTAGAAAAGAAAACTATATACGGGTCTCGCGATACTGCAAAAATGGCTGGTATTGAATCGAATGCAAAAACTAAATCAGAGAATTCAATCATAATCAGCACCAGAAATAATGGAGTAAAAAACAGTTTTCCTTTATCACGGAACCAAAAACTATCTTTTGTATATTCAGGGTGCAGATTAATATGATTGCTTAAAAACTTCACCAGCCACGAATCTTTCGGATCTTTTCCTTTCTTTTCTTTTTCAAATAATATTTTTACTCCCTGAAACAGCAGAAATGCTCCAAAAACCAGCAGTACCCATTCAAATTTCTGAATAATAACAACTCCTGCGAAAATGAATATAAAACGCAAAACTATGGCACCCAGAATCCCCCAGAAAAGCACCATTTTGTAATCTTTCAACGGAACTGAAAATCCCTGCAAAATCATTAGCATTACAAAAATATTATCGACAGAAAGCGTTTTTTCGATAAAATAACCCGAGATATAATTGATGGCCTGAGATCTTTTATATTCGAGCAGCATATCTTCGTAAACGGTTGATTTGAACTCGAGATAAGGATTATAATGACTGGCTACTTCCTTTAATTTTTCAAGAGAATCGATGCCATGCAAAATATGACCGAAATGGTACAGTACCAAATAAAAGCTCAGGCCAAGGCTTATCCAGATAATACTCCAAATGGTAGCTTCCCTGGTTGAAATAACATGCACTTTCCTGCCAACCAGCACCAAATCTACCATCAGAATGGCAACAATAAAAACCAGAAAAATCAGCATTGATATTACTTCGATACTCATAATGGTTCAGAATATAAATGGGTAACACCGCCCGAAACAATAAATTTCATTGCTTCGGCAGGAGAAATGTTGATTTTTGTGATTCTCTCGGAAGGAACAAGGTACAGTTCGCCTGAGAAGTTATAGGAATGTGGGAAATACACCGCGGATAATTCTTTATTCCCGATTGCTTCCATGTTTTCCCGGGTTACAAATCCAAGTTTCCAAATGTTGTTTTCTTTGTTAAACAGCACTTTTACCGGAACATTGAATTTCTTTTCTTTCCCGACAAACGCCGAAAAAAGGTCGTTTAGCGAAGAGTAAAGTAAATTCAGGACAGGAATTTTTTCTATCAGTTTTTGTATGATTTTTTGCAATGGGCGCACCAAAGCAGTTTGACCAATGAATCCAAGAATGGTTAGAAAAACAAAAGAAACCAAAATGCCAAGGCCAGGGATTTTGAAACCGACAAGAGATTCAATATTATTTATTAAAAGTCCGTCAACCGTGATAAACAGTGAATATAAAATATAGATTATTATTGCAACAGGAGCAACCAGCAAAACACCCTGTAAAAAATATTGTGTAATTTTTTTCATCTTTCTATGTTCAAGAATAAGAACACCCAGGTTCCATTGATGTTTATGTAACGAAAGAAAAAGTTATTGCAACTGTCCTTTTAAAAAGTTGGTCATTTTGGTGTAAAGGTGCATCGAAGTATTTCCACCACGAATTCCGTGATTGCGGTTGGTGTAAATAGCCATATCAAATTGTACACCTTCCTGAACCATTTTTTCGGTGAACTCATACGTGTTTTGTGCATGTACATTGTCGTCAGCCGAACCGTGAATGATAAGCAATCTTCCCTTAATATCGCCGGCGTGGGAGAGGGGAGCGTTTTCGTCATAACCTACCTTGTTTTCCTCCGGAGTCCTCATGTATCGTTCAGTATAAACTGTATCGTAAAAACGGTAACTGGTTACTGGCGCAACAGAAATGCCGGCTTTAAAAAGCTCACCACCTTTTTGCATTGTCAGCAAAGTCATGAATCCACCGTAACTCCAGCCATATATAGCAATATTACTTTTATCTACGTAAGTTAACGTCCCTAAATATTTAGCCGTCTCCACCATATCGTCAGATTCGTATTTTCCCAGTTGCTGGTAGGTAATTTTTCTGAAATCTTCGCCACGTGCTGCTGTTCCCCGGGGATCTACGCAAACGACAAGGAAACCTTCCTGCGCCAGATAATCTTCCCAGCCGATTCCCTGCCCCCAATTATCAACTGCCTCCTGAGAATTTGGTCCGCTGTATTGGGTTATTACTACCGGGTATTTTTTTGATTGCTCAAAACCTGCAGGTTTTATCATGTAACCGTTTAAAGCAACTCCTTCGGATGTTGTAAAATTAAAAAACTCTTTCAGTGGAAGTGCCAAAACTTTTATTGTGTTTTTTAAAACGGTATTGTCCTGCAAAACCCTGATTTGTGTGCCTTTATTGTCGTGTAAAGTTATCTGCGTTGGTATTTTGCTACTACTGAAATAATTGAAGTAATAATTGAAATTTTTGCTGAAAATTACATCGTTTGTACCTTGAAGTGTTGATATTTTTCCCTTCTTTTTTCCATCCTGACTAATAAAATACACTTCGCGGCGCAGCGGCGATTCAGCTGCTGCCTGGTAATAGAAAACTTTTCTGATGTTATCGTAACCATAAAATTTGGTTACATCGAATTTACCTTTGGTAAGTTGCGCAATTTCGAAACCATTGTTGTCGAATAAATACAGATGCGACCAGCCATCCCGTTCGCTGTTGATGACAAATTTACCGTCTTCAAGAAAAACAAAATTATCATAGAAATTTTCATCAATGTACCGTTTGTTTTTTTCGCTGAAAGCCAATCGCGAATCGCCTGTAAACGGATTAGCATATAAAACATCGAGTTTATTTTGAAAGCGGTTTATACGCATTACAACAACACTGTTTGCATCCGGAGTCCAGTTTAAACGCGGAATATAAATGTTTTTATCTGCGCCTATATCTACTGGCATGTTTGTTTTCGAACGGAGTTCGTGCACCAAAACCGTCACATCCGAATTCTTTTCACCAGCTTTTGGATATTTAAATGTTTCTTCGCCGGGGTACAATTTGTTTTGTTCGAGATGTGGACTTTCCCCTGCATACAAAGGCATTGTAAAATCGGGAACTTCAGATTCATCGAACCTTACAAAAGCCAGAAATTTGTTGTCGGGCGACCACCAGATTGCTTTATTAAAACTAAACTCTTCTTCGTAAACCCAGTCTGGGATTCCGTTTATAATTTTGTTTTTTTCACCATCAAAAGTAACCTGATTTTCGGTGCCAAATTTCAGATTTTTAATGAAAATATTATTGTTGCGAACAAACGCAATCCGTTCACCATCAGGTGAAAATGTGGCAACTTGCTGTGCACCTTTTTCAGAGAGTGGTAAAAACTCTTCGGTAACAAAATTCCAAACGTAATAAGTAGCTGTGAACGAATGACGGTAAATTGGCTGAACCGCGGTTGTTAAAAGAATTTTTGTTTCATCGCCGCTAAATTCGTAGTTGCTGAACGACTTTACCGGGGCATCTTTAATTTTTGTGATGTCGAATATTACATCAACTTCTTTGCCTGTTTTGTAATTGTATTTTACTATTTGGGTATTGTTTTTTTCAAGTGTTGTGTAATGTTCACCATCTTTCATTGAACGCAGTCCGTCAACGGTTTGTTCTTTAAAAGTACCTTTAACAAGAATATCTTCAAGCGTAATATTTTGTTTTTGCCGGGCATGTATTGATAGTGCAAAAGTTGCAGCAATCAGCATAAAAATCACTCTTCTCATTTTATATCAGCTTTTATTTATTAAACAGTTAGCAAAAGTAAAAATTGTTGGTTAAGGTAAAAATGAATTTCAGGCTATCTATTTACTGGAAGACTTTTTCTTTTTTAACCAGTTGTATATAAACGGGATAGAAGTAATCACAATCAGAAAAATGACAATATAATGCAGATTTTCTTTTGTTCCCGGTATGTATTTTCCCATATAATAACCTGTTAAAACCAGCGAGGTCACCCACAAAATAGCACCGATCAGACTATAAACAAAAAATTTATAATATTCAAGTTTTACAATTCCGGCTATAATTGGTGCAAAAGTTCGCACAATTGGCAGAAACCGGCTTAGGATAATTGTTTTCTTTCCATGTTTTTTGTAAAACTCATTTGCAATAACAAGTTGGTCCTGACGGAAGAACATACCTGATTTTCGTTTAAATAACAGTACTCCGACTTTTTTTCCAAATAAATAACCTACCATGTTGCCTGCAACCGCAGCAATAATAATCATAACTATCATTACTAAGGGATTTATTTGAAGTATGCCGGTTGCACACAATAAACCAGCGGTAAACAACAATGAATCCCCCGGAAGAAAGAAACCAACAAACAGTCCGGTTTCGATAAAAACAACAGTTAACAACAAATAAATTCCTCCGTACAGAATTATACTTTCAGGATTTACCAGTTCCTTAAAGAATTCGATTATTCCATCCATGATGATATTTATTCTTTATTTTAACTATCGCATTTACTGAAACACTAAACTTGTGAAAGTTATTCATTTAAATTATTGTAATTTCAGGTTATAGAGTAAAAATATGTATAAAATTAATATTAGAATATTTGAAATACAACCAGTGCGTACAAAGCGAATCGTGCATATCTGAAAAGTGCCCACAATAGATAGTGTCTGAAATTGTACTTTATCAATCCTGAGGCTAAACTAACCACTGAATGAGGAATGGGCAGCATCGCACCAACAAAAACGAAGAAACCACCCCATTTCCTAAGATTCGAAATGTGCTTCGCGATTTTATTTTCGATATGGTTTTTTACAACAGGTATTAAAAACAAGCGATTTCCCAGGAAATAAGAAATGATTCCGCCTATGTATGACATGGTGGCCAATACAAACAAAA
>DATITY010000494.1:0-6988 GCA_035467235.1 Draconibacterium sp.
GCTAAGGGCACGCCCTTAACTGTCCACCTGAACCGGTTGCGGCCCAGCCTAATCCGCCCGGCTTCGATAAGATACTGTCATAATCAAGCGTGCCAGACCCGTCAGAATGGATTCATCCGGGTGGATGCTAAAACAAGTCTCCAGGGCAGGAGCAACAAAATATGTTAAAAGTGATTGTCGCAGGTGGAAGGGATTTCAATGACTACAACCTGCTTTCTGAAAAACTCAACAAACTATTCTCAAAGACTTCAAATGTGCTTATCATTTCAGGGATGGCAAAAGGTGTGGATTCACTGGCTGTAAAGTATGCTGAAGAAAACAAAATCAGGGTTTCTGAATTCCCGGCACAGTGGAAGAAACACGGAAATGCTTCGGGATTCAGAAGAAACGTCGAAATGGCAAGGTTTGCTGATGCCTGTGTCTGTTTCTGGGATGGCAAATCTCCGGAAACAAAACACATGATCGATACTGCAAAACGGATGAATCTCAAACTTCGGGTAATCAACTACTGAGCCATGAGAATCGATAACATCCGTCGCATTTCAACTGTGGTTAAGGCGTCCATCCGTTACGAAGTTTCTCACCCCATTCTTTAATAAGATTTTCCCCCAATGCATGTCTGCCTTTTAATGTATGAATTGAGTTAATACCTTGTTTAATTCTTTGTCTTTCTAATTTATTGGTTCTTGGATTTCTAACGTAAAATTCAATATACCAATTCTTTGATAAATCACCACCTGAATCAAATAATACAGGCAACCTAATTAACTTTTTTTTGTCCATACACTGATAATTTTTTTACTTGTTTTTGGCACTCTTTTGGCACTCTCGTAATTTTTTTGGCACTCATTGCCGCAACCTATTGTTTATCAGTGCATTAGAAAAATTGTCGGGGTGAGAAGACTCGAACTTCCGACCCCCACGTCCCGAACGTGGTACGCTAGCCAACTGCGCTACACCCCGAATTTTTGTGCCTTCAAAATTAAACTTTTTTACAAAAGCCTTATTATAAAAGCCCTAAAATTATTCTACTTTTCTTTCTTTTTAAAGATGCTTTTAATTTTTGTCCACACGGGTTTTTCTTCCGTTACTTCCTTCGCTTTCGTTGGTTCAGCTTTTTCCTGTGCTTTCCTTAATTCCTCGCGTTTGGCCTTACTCCTGAAAATATCTGCCAGTTCAAAATCCTTCTTTTCAATTTCCATAATCTCTTTGTAAGTGGGATAGTTCAACATTGCAAGCATTTCTGGAGAAGGAGGAGTAAAAGTGCTGTTTTTAGTTTTAATGAATTTGGGATCACTGTAAGTTTTACTATAGAAACTTCCAACAATTGGTAACGCCATATAAGCACCTTGTCCGTAAGTTATTGATCTGAAATGCACCCGCGGATCGTCGGCGCCAACCCAGCAACCGGTTACAAGGTTTGGAGTTATTCCAACAAACCAACCATCAGAGTTTTCCTGTGTGGTACCTGTTTTTCCGGCAAAATCACCTTCGATATTATATTTTGAGCGAATTGCGCTGCCAGTTCCCTCGTTCACCACCGCCTGCATCATGTTTACAACCGCCCTGCAGTTTTGGGGCAGTACTACTTCTGTTTTTTCGGGTGAATAACTAAATTTCTCAAGCACTTTTCCATCACGATCAGCAATTTCAACCAGGTAATGCGTTTCAACGGGTTTACCATCATTGACTATTCCAGCATAAGCTTCCACAATTTCCTTTAATGAAACTGAAGCAACACCCAGTGCAAGTGAAGGATAGTTAGGCAAATCGGCAGAAATACCCAAATCTTTTGAAATATTGATGGCATTCGAAATTCCGGCATCCAATAAAACTTCAACAGAAACTGTGTTTAGCGATTTTGCCAATGCTCCTTTCATTGTATAATATCCACCATATTCGTCGTGTGAGTTTTGTGGCGACCAATTCTGATATTCAGGATAAATCTTTTGCACGTTTGGGTAGTATTTATCGAGTGGAATGCCGTTTTCAAGCGCTGCCAGATACACAATTGGCTTAAAAATTGAGCCCGTTTGTCGCGGTGCGGTAATATGGTCGAATTTATAATAACGAAAATCTATTCCGCCAACCCAGGCTTTTAATGCGCCGGTTTGCGGTTCTATTGCGATAAATCCGGCATTCAGAAATTTCAGATAATGTTTGATTGAATCGAGGCGGGTGATGGTGGTATCTTTTAATCCGTTCCATGTAAAAAGTGACGTACGGATTTTTTCGTCCATCTTTTTACCTGCGATTTCTTTATTTTTTAATGCGCTTTTCAAAATGTCAGGATTTTCTTTCAATAAATCTCTGCCTTTCCAGTGACTATCAAAAACTCCCTGAAGGTTTTTCATATATTCCTTAACACTTTGCTGGGCATAAATTTGCAGATTGTAGTCGATAGTAGTGGTAATTTTCAACCCATCGGTGAATAAATTATATGGCTCTCCATCAGCATTGTTATTTTCATTACACCACTTTATAAGCTGTGGCCTGAGTCTTTCCATAAAATAAGTTGCAGGTCCCTGATTGTATGAAATTACCCGGTAATTCAAATCCAGTGGTTTTGCTTTGAACTCTTCCGCTTTGGCTTCCGTTATGTAATCATGTTTTGCCATTTGGTCGATTACAATATTGCGCCGCTCTTTTGCCCTGTCGGGATTTAAATGCGGATTGTAATAATTGTTGGCTTTTAACATTCCTACCAAAACCGCGGCTTCATGAATTTCAAGGTCTTTGGGCTGTTTGGAGAAAAACCGTTCGGAAGCAACTTCAATTCCAAAAATATTTTCAGAGAAAGGAACTGTGTTCAGGTACAGTGTGAGAATATCCTCTTTTGTATAAATCCGCTCCATGCGGTATGCAATTATGGCTTCACGTATTTTGTTGACAGGCAGCGATATCGGGCCAAGTTTCACCCTCGGGTACAGATTTTTTGCAACCTGCTGACTTAATGTACTGCCACCTCCCGAACTGCTGTTTTGTAACAGAATTGATTTTACAAAAACCCGTAGCAGCGCAATTTCATCGATTCCGCGGTGCTCGTAAAAACGGGAATCTTCGGTTGCAATTAACGCGTTTACCACGTTAGGCGAAATCTCCTCAAATTTTACATTGCTGCGGTTTTCAATATAATATCGTCCAATTACTTTACCTTCAGCCGATAACACTTCTGATGCAACCGGATTATTAATAACCTGCAATTGTTGTTTTGATGGAACAGGGCCAAAAACTCCGATAAAAACCAAAACAAAAAACAGGATTGCCAAAAAAATCAGAATAGCAATAGTGTGAAAAACAAGTTTTAAAAAACTGAATTTACCCGATTTCTTTTTTGAACTGCCTTTTTTCTTTTTGGAAGGCTTCGCTTTTGATAATGAAGTATTTATAATATTATTTGCCACGCTTTAAATTTTTCGCAAAATTACGATAATAAACGTTTTTAAATAGAAAACAGTATGTATTAATTGGATTTGATAATTTTTCAGCCCATAATCAACGCTTTGCCAAAATACCAGGTCATCATTCCCGAGGCAATGAGTTTTAAAATGGTTCCGGTTAAGAAACCAACAAACGAACCAAATCCCGATTTTAGCGCTGCTCCCGAATCTTTTCCGGAGATTAATTCACCAATCACAGCTCCAACAAACGGTCCGATAATTATTCCGAATGGAGGGAAAAAGAATAAACCTGCTACCAGTCCGATTACACTTCCCCAAATTCCCTGTTTACTTCCGCCAAACTTTTTGGTTCCCCACACAGGTATGATGTAATCGAGAGCGAAAACCACTATCGTAATTATTGCCCAAATCAGTAAAAAACGGTTTGTAAATTGAAATTCTTCTGTAAAATGAAGCAGTAAAATTCCCATGTAATTCAATGGTGGGCCGGGTAATAAAGGAAGTACACATCCTAAAATTCCGATAATCATTAATATAATTCCGAAACCGATTAAAACGTAATCCATGAAATATTTTTAAATTGATTTTTGTTGTTTCGTCCACTTGTGGCTGAATACAAAAATAAGCAGTGTCGATAACAAAACTACGAGTGCACTGACGAAATAAACTTTTCCCTTTCCCATTAAATAGAAAGCATTTGAATGAATTTCATTCCAAAAGGTTATTGAAAGCAGAACGAGAAAATTATTGATTGAATGTCCAAGAATGGCTAAAATAATATTGCTGGTGCGAATCATTATCCATCCGAGTAAAAGTCCCAATACAAATGTTGCTGGGAATTGCCATGGATTTAAATGAAACAGCGCAAACAAAAGGGCAGACATAAAAATAGCCGTAAATGCTGTATAATTCCTGCGGAATCCTTGTAAAATCAATCCTCTGAAAATCAGTTCTTCAACAATTGGCGCCACGACGGCAACTTTCATAAACGCACCCCAAAAGCCAAAATCGCCTTCAAAAATTTTATTGAACATTTCCCAAAACCACGATGGTGCCGGTAAATATTTATCGAGTACAGTACTCGGAATTTCAAGCAAATTTTGCATTGCCCATAAAAACGTGATAACAGGAATTACAATTAACGGATTGAAAAATTTAAGCGGAAAAACATCCAGAAAAAGCGCTTTTGATTTTTTAAAACCATAAATCAAAATAAACAGTGTAGAACCAATGCCAAGAACTATTTTTTTAACTGGATGATATAAATATTCTGTGTCCTTGAAATAATCGATTAATGCCAGAGGGAAATCAACAACCGTTTGGATGAAAATATAAAGAATAAGCAAGTGGATTGCCTGTAAAATCGTGGGATAATATTTTTTACGGAATTCGTTCATATTTCTTACCCGATAAAGATAACCAAAATTGGTTACTACAATTATATGAATGTGAAATAAGAATCTGGGTTCAATCTATTCGACGGCTTTTCTGGAAATATGTAATTGTGCGGTTTTAAATGAAAAATGGCGCTGCGAGATGTAGCTGTACAAAACAACAATTAATGTTGTAACTCCTTTTGAAAACGTAGCATACCACCCAAAATATTCAACAAAAAGTTTCAGGAAAATGTAATTTAAAATAATTGCCCCAAAAACAGTTACGCCGTACCTGAATAATTGAATGTGGCCGCGAAGTTCTGATGCGCTGAACGTTACGTATTTGGCAAGAATAAAACCGGAAAGAAAGGTAATTGGAAAAACCATTAAAAATGCCGCAATGTGAGGGCTGATTGCAACGAACCCAAGGTCAACCAGCTGCTTATCCAAAATAAAGCGGTAAAATACGAAATACAGTGTCAAATCGAAAAGTGTATTTAATCCACCGGTTACGGCATATCTGAAAATTTCGGGTGGAATAAAATGCATAAAAGGGAAATAGAACCAATCTACAGCTCGTATAATAAGATCGCGAATATTTCGTAGAAATTGAACCATTAAATGTCAGCTCTTTTTGGTTTCGCAAAGAAACAATTTTTATAATGAAATAAAAAAAGAGAAACCAGTTTTATGTTTCGGGTGGTTTTCGGAATAGCTTTTTCTGTGCCTGGTTTTTTTTTGATTCGAGCCTCCTGATTCTTGATGCGGCAGTGGGAGTGGATTTTAGTCGTCTTTTCTGAATGGTCAGCGCTTTCTCAATCAGTTCATAAAATTTTAAAATAACATTTTCCTTATTATCCAGTTGCGTGCGGGCCGTTTGCGATGTAAGAATCAATTCGCCTTCAGAATTTATCCGGTTTTTCAGTTTTAAAAAAATCCTGGCTTTTTCTACTTCCGAAAACAAATTTGTATTCTTTACCGAAAAGCGCAATTCAACCTGTGTGTTTACCTTGTTCACATTTTGTCCGCCGGGCCCGCTGCTTCTGTTAGCAGAAAGTACAATTTCGTTTTCAAGTTGTTTTTTATACGCTTCTGTCAATTTCATATTTAACCGTTTTTACTCATCAGTTCCAGTTTGTCCGAAACTCACCATAACGTTTTCCGATTCTGCCATATCATTTGTTTTCGTCGTGCTAAATTATCAAATCGTACACTAAAACCGAAGTTTATTTTAAATCTAACCACGTAAATATCGTTTGGCATTAAAAAACTATGATAAATCAGTTTTGGCGTTATTGAAGTTTCTTTGTATTTTTTAGTCAGAAAGTGACATACATTTTAACTTTGCCACAACAAAAAGAATAAAATGAAACGCATTGTTGGAGAATTAACTCAGCAAAAAAATATAAAAATAAAAGCATTAACAATTTAAATTAAAGAAGATGAAATTTTTAAGAACAGGATTACAAGAATTGGAATCGGCTGCCGAGCTGCAGAAATTTATCAGCGAAAACGAAAACGCAATGGTATGTTGCGGCCGGATGGGCCCAATGTGTTTGCCCGTGTATAGTGTAATGGAAGAATTGGAAGAAGAGCGAACCAATGTAAAATTTGCTGTGATTGGTTTTGATAATCCTGAAGCAGCCAGTATTAAAAACGCGCCTGAATGTCGCGGTTTTACGGGGATACCATTTACAATGTACTACAAAAATGGCAAAGTAGTTCAGGCAACCAGCAGCATTCAAAACATGCAACAGGTAACCGGTATTTTAGACTCAAAATTTGGTAAATAACTCTGAAACATTTTTATTTATCATTTATCATTTTAAATTGATTCATGGATGAAGTTTTTGTGTAATAATTGGCTCCATTTCAGCAGGTTTAACTGCAGGTATTTATATTTCGCTTACTAAAATTTCGACATTAATTTTAAACTTATGTGCGGTTGACGAATAAATGATTTTAACTCAGGAAATCGCCGATTATTTTAGTTTTGAATCCGTTAAAGGATATGAACCTGCCAATATCATGAAAAACGAGGCAAATCATGCTTTATATAAAATCGGGATTAACTTTGCACGTCAAAAAAAAAAGAAATAATGGCAACAGAACAGGTAAGAGTAAACTGGCTCGAAAACATGGCTTTCGAAGCAGAAGTAAATGGTCACAAAATAGTTATTGATGCTGCTGAAGCGGTAGGCGGCGAGAACC
>DATITY010000495.1:0-3127 GCA_035467235.1 Draconibacterium sp.
GCTCATTCTCCTACTTTTCGCAAATGACTTCCTTTATTTTACAGTGCGACACCGAAGCTGAAAAAACGGTGAACACTTCAGGTGAAAGCTGGAAATGTTTTCACAATCAGGCTTTTAGTCCAAAAATTGTGGATTGGATGAACGACCGCAGCACCATCGATTTTGGATTATACGTTGGCAATCCCACTGACAGAATCCGTGCAGACCTTTACCCGTGGGGATGGCAAAATCCGGATTTTGATGATTCCGGCTGGCTGCACGCCAAATGGGCCGATATTGCCGGTGGCAGAAACACACAGTACGCAGGTGGAATACTTTATTCGGGTGGAAAGCTTTTAATCCCGCGAAGAGTTCCGGCTTTAGAAGAAACAGTAGTTCCTTTTGCCCAAATCAGAAGAACAAGCGGTATCGAAAAAAAAGAAAACTTTATCAAAGGTACCGGTGCGCTTGTCATTCCAAAAAATCAAAAAGTGAGTATCCTTATCGACCAAACCCATTTAACCATTGGATACCCCGAAATGATTGTCAGTGGCGGAAAGGATGCAAAAATTCAGGCAATGTATGCTGAAAATCTGATTGTAAAACAAAAATCGCCTAAAGGAAACCGGAACGAAATTGACGGCAAGTACATGGTCGGGATTAAAGATGTATTTATCCCTGACGGCGGAAAGGAAAGGCTTTTCAAACCCACCTATCTCAGGCCTTTCAGGTACATTCAGCTCGATATTGAAACAAAACAGGAACCGCTTGTTATTGAAAAATATTATCATGTCGAATGTAAAGCTCCTCTGGAACCAAAGGCAAAATTCGAAACCGGAAATCCCCAGACCGACTGGATAATGGATGCAGGCTGGCGCACTGTTTCGTTGTGTGCGCAGGATTATCTTTTATCGGATGCCTACTACGAACAAATGCAATATACAGGCGACTCGCGTGTGCACAATCTCACCCTTTTAACGCTTTCGGGTGATGACCGCCTCACCCGGAATGCGCTGGTTCAGTTCGATCAGTCGCGCATTCCCGAAGGGTTGACTTATGCCTGCTATCCCAATGCCTTTCACCTCATCATCCCTTCATACTCGCTGATGTGGATTGACCAGGTGCACGATTACATGATGCGGAAAGATGACAAAGAATTTATTTCAGGATTTGAGTTGGGAATTCACAATGTGCTCCAATGGTTTGAACAAAAAATGCAGCCCAACAGACTGATGGGCACGATGGAATGGTGGGGCGCATTTGCCTGGCCCCGGCATTACAAGAATGGTGAATCGCCCACCATTTACGAGGGGAATAACACGCTTTACACCCTTCAATATGCGTACAGTTTGCGTCACGCCGCCGATATTTTTGAATTTATCGGGAAACCGGAACAAGCTGCCAAATACCGTAATCGGGCCAGTGAAATTTGTTTGGCTGTCAACCGGTTATGTAAAAACAAGGATGGATTTTATACCGAATCGCCTGCCAGTGAACAGGTGAGCCAGATTACAAACCTGCTGGCCATTTTAGCTGAAGCTGTAACAGGCTATGAAGCCCGGCAGTTAATGCAAAATCTGCTGGAACCCAAAGACTGGTTTGGGCAGGTGGATTTGTTCCTTCACCTTTATTTATTCGAAGCGATGAACAAAACCGGTTTACAGGAACATTTTTTACCCGAACTTTCAGAATGGCAACTAATGAGGGAGCGAGGAATGACCACTTTTGCCGAAGTCCCGCTCGAATGGGGCGAAGAAAACCAGCGCTCCGAATGTCATCCCTGGAGTTCATCGCCTAACATTTTTCTGTTTAAAACAGTCTGCGGAATCAATCCAACTTCTCCCGGGCACAAAACCGTTGAAATTGCACCCACGTTTGGTGAACTCACTCAAATTATAGCAGTTTATCCGCATTGGCTGGGAAACATCGAACTCGATTTAAAAAAAGTTAATTTCAGTGTTGAAGGAACAATAACCGTTCCCGATGAAATGCAGGCCACCTTTGTTTGGGGAAATCAAAAAATAAACCTTCGTAGCGGGAAACAAAATATTAAATTGGCAAAATAAACTTTAACCAGCAAAAATGAACTCAAGAGAACGCGTGTTAAAAGCCCTCAAACGGTTGACGGGACTGCCCGACAGGCTTCCGGTTCAATTTGATTTGTGCCGCCAGTTGTCAGATTATTTGGGAAAACAACTTGGGATACCGGTAAATTATACCGAAAACTTATATGAAGATGTTACTTATAGGATTAGCGCCAACGAACTGAGGGTGGCCCTGGGAAGTGATGTTGTGGTAACCGGCGCCTCGGTTTCCGACGATTTTAAAATTCAGAAGGATTCAAATGGTACCTGGCTCAACGAATACAAAATGCGGATGAGGCAGGGCGATATTTACGTGGAAGTGGTTGATTATCCGCTGGCAAACGCTGAAACCAAAGCCGATATTGATGCTTTTCAATTTCCCGACCCCGATGCGCCCGGCCGTTTTCGCGATGCCGAAGAGCTGATTGCCAGATACAAAACCGATTATCTGGTTATTGGTGATATTGAAGTGACCGTATTTTCTCTTGCACACCAGTTGGTCGGCATGGAAAAGTTACTGATAGATATGATGATGGAAGCCGAATATGTCATCCCGCTGTTCGAAGCCTGCGCCGAATTCCAGACCCAAATTGGGCTGCGTCTGATAGAAAAAGGTGTTGACGCCATTTGGTTTGGCGATGATTTTGGAACACAAACCAACCTGATTATTCCACCCGAAAACTTTCGCGACCAGTTGAAACCAGTTTATAAAAAAATGATTGACCGGTTCAAGGAAGCAAAACCCGACATTATCCCAATCCTCCATTGCGACGGGGCGGTTGCTGAACTGCTTGACGATATCCGCGAAATAGGTTTCGAAGTTTTCAATCCGGTGCAGCCGGGTGTTCAGGGCCATTTACCAAAGGAAATGAAAGAACGGTTTGGAGATAAGTTCGCCTTCTGGGGCGCCATCGACCA
Source organism: Draconibacterium sp. (assembly GCA_035467235.1). Taxonomy (GTDB): domain Bacteria; phylum Bacteroidota; class Bacteroidia; order Bacteroidales; family Prolixibacteraceae; genus Draconibacterium. The sequence continues at coordinate 2,982 of DATITY010000495.1, forward strand.
GCAGGATTTATTGCCTCGCGGAACCGATGAAGAGCTTGAAAAAGACATCATTGAAAAAATTCAAATCCTGGGAAACGGCGGCGGTTACATGATTGCGCCCGCCCATATTCTCCAAAACGATGTGGCGCCAGAACGGGTGCTGAATT
>DATITY010000496.1:0-1591 GCA_035467235.1 Draconibacterium sp.
ACTGCATAATAGGGTATCAGCACAAAAAGGGCTATGAGTCCCGAAACAGGTTCAGAAAAAAAGACCAGAGAAATAAAAAGGCTGCTGAGCATGAGTATGAATGGGAAAATATATGCCCAGATCACCGCTTTGAAGCCCATATTTTTTTCCAAAACAAGCTCAACTGATTCGTTTATTTTGAAGGCATTTCCCTGGTCTTGCAGTTCGATCTCTTTGGATTCTGATTCCACCATCCCACAGGCTGACTTTGAGCTGCAGCCTGAGCAATTTATATTGCCGTTTAATCTGACGGTAACTGTATTTCCTGAGATTCTTGAAACGGTCCCCGCATGCCTTATGCTGTGTTGATGGGTCATTAAACTATGTATATCAGGCTCTTTCATATCCGTAACATTCATTGCCTTAAACTTACTGGATCAAAGTTACGGTTAAAAAAAATGATGGTTTATGACAATTGTTAGCCTTCAAAATATTTTTAAACAGTTTTTTATTGATAATAGGCAATTGCATAACATTCAAATAAATAGCCTCAAGGCAAAGAACAGCTCGACTTTGTTGATAAATTTGTTTGAGTTGTTGTGTTCGGGAACGCTGATTTTACTTAAATTTAGCCAATCGTAATTCAACAAAATAATCCCCGCATGTATTTGATTTTTGATACGGAAACCACTGGTTTACCGAAGAATTATAACGCTTCCGTTACCGATACGGATAACTGGCCCAGGGTTGTACAGATCGCATGGCAATTGCATGATGTTTCGGGAAGACTTCTTGAAAACCGCGATTTTTTGATACGGCCTGATGGTTTCAATATACCCTTTGATGCGGAAAGGATACATGGCATCTCAACTGACCTGGTTATGCAAAAAGGATCAGGTTTGGCAGAAGTACTCGTCCTTTTTAATGAAGTATTAAAGAAATCAAAATTTGTGGTCGGACACAATGTTGGATTTGATATACCTGTTGTGGCCTGTGAATACTTCCGTGCGGGAATTAATACAAATTTACAGGAACTTCCTTTATTGGATACCTGCACCGAAAAAACAGCTTTGATTTGTGAGATACCCGGAGGAAAAGGAGGCAAATTCAAATTGCCCACCTTGTCTGAGTTACACCGGAAACTGTTTCAGGAAGATTTTAAGGAAGCACACAACGCCACATCCGATGTGGAAGTGACGACACGTTGTTTTCTCGAACTGGTAAGACAAGGGAACTACTCCAACAAAGAATTGGACTTCAGTGAAGAGGAGATGGCTCAATTTGCCACGACAAACCCCAATCCGTTCAAATTGTACGGATTCAAACACCTCAATCTGAAAGAGGAAAGTCAGCAAATTAAAAAAAGTCTGCAGAAAACTCCGGCAGACAAAAAGGAAACTGCAGCACTGGATGCATTGACAGAGGTCGGCTTTGTACACCTGCACAACCACTCTCAGTTTTCTGTGTTGCAATCAACGGCCAGTATTTCAGATCTGGTGGCAGCAGCGGTCAGGTATAAAATGCCCGCTGTAGCCTTAACTGATATGGGAAATATGATGGGTGCCTTTCTTTTTGCAAAAGAAGTACAACAACACAATGCGAAAGCAGAAGT
>DATITY010000497.1:0-6248 GCA_035467235.1 Draconibacterium sp.
TTAACAACAAACTAATGGAAACATTTTTAAATATAGAACTGGGAACGTGGATGTTTCTTGTGATTGGCGCAGTTTTTAGCGGATACGCAATTCTCGATGGTTTCGATTTGGGAGCGGGAACTGTTCACCTTTTTCTGCGGAAGGAAGAGAGCCGGCGGATTGCTTTAAATGCCATTGGTCCGGTTTGGGATGGCAACGAAGTGTGGCTGGTAATTGGCGGCGGAACGCTCTTTGCAGGGTTCCCGAAAGTTTATGCAACACTGCTTTCAGCTTTTTACACGCCATTTATTTTGTTCCTCGTGATGTTGATTTTACGGGCCATCGCCATTGAATTCCGAAGTAAAGAAAAAATGGCCTGGTGGCGAAAACTCTGGGATATCACTTATTCCGTTTCGAGTACTTTGGTTGGTTTTACACTTGGCGTGGTGCTTGGGAATGTGGTTCTCGGAATTGAGATTGACGGCAACATGATATATAAAGGCGGTCTTGCCGATATTTTTAATCCGTATGCGTTGTTGACCGGACTTACCGTTGTGGCGCTGTTTGCATTGCATGGTTCGGTTTACCTTGTTATGAAAACTAAGGACAAACTGGCCGACAGGTTGGTTTACATTTCAAAAATTGCAGGCATGTTTTTCACTATATGTTATGTGTTGCTTTCGCTTGCAACACTATTATACGTACCTCATGTTTTGGATGAATTTAAGGAAATGCCCGTTTTATTCCTGATTCCGGTTATAACTTTATTGTTACTTCTGAACGAGAGAAGGTTAATTGTAAAGAAAAAATACTGGCTGGCTTTTATAACTTCGGCTACTTTAACTTCATTGCTGTTGGTTACAATTGCTATCGGTCTGTATCCCAATATTCTGATTTCATCCATCGACAGTGCTTATTCTCTGACAATTGCCAACAGTTCGGCTTCGCAAAAATCGTTGGGAATCATTCTCACTTTTGTGCTGATTGGTGCCCCGCTGGTATTGATTTATACACTTTTTCTTTTCAAAACATTTAGGGGAAAGGTTGTTTTAGACGATATGAGTTACTGATTTAAATGCTTAATTTTGTTCCTGTGAAAATTTTTGTTTTCAAAAAGAACAAACAAGTTTTTATATGGAAAAATTTGCGGCAGTCGTTGTAAAAGCCAGATGGTTCATCATTATTTTTGTAATTGCAGCAAGCGTTTTACTCGGATTACAGATTCAAAAAGTTAAAATCAATTCCGATGTAATCAGTTCACTGCCAACTGACGATAAAGATGCAGTTTTGCTGAAGCGCATTGGCGAACAGTTTGGCGGCAACCGGATTGGGATGGTGATTCTTGATTGCGATGATGTTTTCACTTCTGAAATATTAAACCAGGTAAAGCAAATTTCCGACTCCATTTCGCAAATTGAAGGCATTTCATCGGTTACAAGTCTTACAAATGCCATCGATATTAAAGAAACCGAAGATGGGATGGAGATTGGCAAATTAGTTGACGAATACAATCTGCCCGAATCACCCGAAGAACTGGCAAAACTGAAAGAGCGGGCGCTGTCAAACGACATGTACAAAGGCACCATTGTTTCTGAGGATGGAACTGCCACAATCGTTATTTTTACTTTGTTCGACGATGCTGATATTCAACAAGTAGCGCTGGAAGTCGAGAAAAAAGCCAGGTCAATTCATACGGAAGGACAGATTTATTTCGCCGGCTCGCCAATGTTGATAACCTCTATCGCACGTCTTATTTCTGCCGACCTGAAACTTTTATTTCCCATTGCCTTGCTTGTAATTGCAGTTGTTTTGCTTCTCAGTTTCCGCTCGTGGCGGGGAGTTGTAATGCCTTTGCTGGTTTGTATCATTTCTATCGACTGGGTAATCGGGATTATGGGGCTTGCAGGTTTCGAAATGTCAATGGTTTCGAATAATATTCCCATTGTATTGCTGGCGGTTGGCAGTGCTTATGCAATTCATGTGATTCACCGCATTGGACAAACCAGAAACACTGATTCCAGCCAGGCCATTATCACCGCGCTTTCAGGAGTAGCAATTCCGGTTATGCTTGCAGCACTGACAACTATGGCAGGTTTCCTGTCGTTTATTTTTGGGTCGTACCTGAAAATGATTCGCGACTTCGGGTTGTTTACTGCACTGGGAACTTTTTTCGCCGTTTTACTTTCGCTGGTATTTGTCCCCGCAGTTTTAGCCGTATTTCCCCCCAAATTAAAAAATGAAATAGCCGGTCAAATTAAACCCATCCGAAAATCAAAAATGAATAAATTGATTTTGGTGCCCCTGCAAAAACTGTTGCATTCGTACCCAAAACAAATCATCTTGACGTGGGTGGTTGTGACTATTATTGCGATTCTCGGAATTACAATGATTGAGCGAAACGTGGATATCAGGAATTATTTTAAAAAACATAATCCTACCCGGATTGCCGAAGATATTATGACCCGTAAATTTGGCGGAACAAAACCCGTTTTTGTGCATTTTAAAGGAGATATTCTTAGTCCCGAAGTGCTAAAGACCATGCTAAATATGCAGGAATACATGAAGCAAAGTCCCGATATTGCTTCCACGCAGTCGATTGCCGATCTTGTTTTATCCATTAATGAGGCATTTGGCGGAGGAAAACAAATTCCTGACGAAAAAGAAACGATTGAGCAACTGTGGTTCATGCTCGATGGCAACGAAAATATTCAGAAGTTTATAACTCCCGGATATGATGAAGCTGTTATCATTTCGAAGTTTATTTCTGCCGACAACGAAGCTAAAAAGGAATTTGGCAAATACATGCAAAAATTCATCAGCGAAAACTCAACCGAAACCTGCGAAATCCAGGTAACCGGAATGCCATTTATCGACGTGACCATGGACAGAAGTCTGATTAACAGTCAGATTGGTAGCGTATTGATGGCCATTTTATTTGTAATTATAATTGTTGGCTTGATACTTCGATCACCAGTTTCGGGTATATATGCAGCTATCCCGATTGTTTCGGCAGTAATCATTCTTTTTGGTTTCATGGGATTCACCGGAATACCGCTAAACATTGCCACCGTACTGGTTGCCAGTATCACCGTTGGAATTGGCATTGATTATTCAATCCACGTAATTTCACATTTTAAGAGTGCGGTCAGAAAAGGGGAAACCATAACTGCGGCATTGACTGAAACCATCGAAATCAGCGGAAAAGCAATCATTATCAATGTATTTTCTGTTTCGGCAGGATTTTTGGTACTGCTTTTCTCCGAAATGGTTCCGCTTGAATATTTTGGGTTGCTGATTTCGCTCAGCATGTTTGGATCGGGGCTTGGTGCATTGACACTGCTGCCGGCAATACTCATTCTTTCAAGCCGAAAACAATTAAAGTAATTTACAGTTAATCAATTATATAAGCCATGAAAAATTTAATTTTACCGGTACTTTTACTCGTGCTTATTCTACCGGCCATTGCACAGGAAGATGCGAATGCCATTTTGGCCAAAATGGACCAAATCATGTTTTCGCCAAAAGATAAATCAGGCACATTGACCATGATTCTTATCGAAAAAGACGGAAGCGAAAAAGTACGCGAAGCCGCAATGTACCAGAAAGGTCCCGACAAAAAACTCTACCGCTACACCAAACCCGAATCACAGGCAGGAATCGCGTCACTTTCGCTTCCAGGCGATGTTATGTGGATGTATATGCCCGCATTCGCACAGCCCAAAAAAATATCCCTGCTTTCACGAAGCCAGGCATTTACCGGCACCGATTTTTCGTACGAAGATATGGCAACAACGCCTTATTGCGACCGTTTTACGCCAACCATACAAAGCACCGGCGCCAATGATTATGTATTGGACCTGATACCGAAATCGGGCAAATCGAGGTATTCAAAAATCATTCTCAGGGTGGATAAAACCCATGGCTACCCTATCTGGATGAAATTTTACAACGAACAGGGCAGGATGTTTAAAGAGGCTACCTACACTTACGAAAAAATCGGCAAATACTGGAACGCTGCGGAAGTAGTAATGAAAGACATCGAAAAAAACCACAGTACCAAAATCAGGCTGACTGACATCAAATTCGACACCGGTTTATCTGATGATATTTTTAAGGTTGAAAATTTGAAACAATAATTATGAGTTTACCCGGGAAAGTCGAAAATGAAGAAATGCCACTAAGGCACTCAAAGTATTCAATTTTAATGATTTAAACTTTGTGAAACCTTTGAGTCCTGGTGTCTTTGTGGCAAATATTACTTTTCGGAATGGATTCAATTATAAAAGCCGTGGCATTAATGGCGGCACCTTTTTGATGTATTCCTGGTAACCCGGCTTTCGCGCAATATTCCGTTTCTCCATCAACGGAATGCTGATGAATTTAAATAGTATCACCATCGAAATAAAGCCAATAATTGTCCACAAACCGTTTGAATGATTTAGTCCGGTTGCAGACACAGCAAACAAAAACACCCCGCCCCAGAAACTGATTTCGCCTAAATAATTGGGGTGGCGCGAAACAGCCCACAAACCTGATTTCATAAAACTATTCCCGGAACTGGTTTTCTTAAATTTTATCAACTGCTCATCCGCAATCCATTCAATCAGTATTGCAGAAAAGGTGAAAAGGGCAGCAACAACATCATAAATATTGAAAGGTTCAGCGCTTGACAAGGCATACCACATTGGAAGACAGCCCAGAAAAACAAAAACCGTGGGCATAAAATGAATGCCAAGAAAACTAACAGGCCAGTACCATTTTCCTGTTTTTTCGGCAATGGAGGTGTAACGCCAGTCCTGATGTTTGATTCCCTGCCAGCCACGCCACCAATTGACGGTTAAACGGATGCTCCAGAATAAAACCAACGCCAGCAATACAAACTGCCTGATTTCGTTTCCTTCGGGATATATTTTCATCAGGTGAATAAGAATAACAGGCGGTGCAACGCTCCAGTATGCATCGTAAACACTTGAATTGTTAAACATTACACTAACCGCAAAAACCAAAATTGTGGCCGCAACATCGGCAACAAAAACATTAATCATCGTTTGTGAAAATTGCAAAACGGGAAAAAGAAAATAAATCACAAAAAATACCAACAAATAGGTAATGGAAATAATAGCAGTTGAAACTATCTTTGAGTTTGTTATTATCATAAGAATTTAATATTAGAGTGTCTTTTCGCGTTAAAAATAACTGAATTTTGACAAAACAAATGGATGAATTTAAAATACCTCCGATATCAACCCTGGCAGGTTCTACCATTAAAAACTATTTCAAAATACTCGGAAAGGGACGCATTTCCCCGCGCTATTATTTTAAGATTTTCCTTACTACACTTATCGTACTGATTGCTACACCTTTTCACATTTGGGAAAGAATTGTTTTTCGCAAAAGAATAAAGGAGTTTGAATTTAAAAAACCGCCGCTCTTTATTCTCGGGCACTGGCGAAGCGGCACAACTTTGCTGCACAATATGCTTACAAAAGACCCGTCAGCCGGCTACATCACCACATATCAGTCACTTTTCCCCACCAACCTTGCGAGCAAATGGCTTTTCAGGACATTCATGAGAATTAACATGCCCGACAAACGCCCGTCGGATGGCGTTGAGCTGAATATCGACTTTCCGCAGGAAGATGAATTTGCTTTCAGTAATTTGCAGTGGAATGCCTATTACAACTTTTTTTATTTCCCAACTCAGTATAAAACCTTCTTTGAGCAGGCGGTTCATCACAAAAACCTCACAAAAAAAGAGGTTGAATTGTGGTATCAATCGTACGACACTTTGCTTAAAAAGGCGCTCATCGATACAAAAGGCGAAAGGTTAATTGTGAAAAATCCTGTCAATACAGCTCGTATCGATAAAATTCTGAAACTCCATCCTGATGCGAAATTCCTTTACATCTACCGCAATCCGGTAACTGTGTTTTTCTCCACGCAGCGATTCTTCCAGCAATTAAATCCAACGCTTTGGTTGCACGAGGTTGATAACCAATTTATTGATAATATGATTTTTGATGTTTACAATTGGTTAATGGATGAATATTTGGAGCAGAAATCATTGATTCCTGAAGGGAATCTCCTGGAGATAAGATTTGAGGAGTTTGAACAAAATCCGGTAAAAGAGATGGAAAATATATATACAAATCTATTAAAAGAAGATTTTTCATTGGTGAAAAGCCATTTTTCTGAGTACTTTAAAACACAGAAAAGCCACAAAAAGAACAAATATCTGGTTGACGAAAATGCAATAACAGCAATCAGTA
>DATITY010000498.1:0-3530 GCA_035467235.1 Draconibacterium sp.
CGCGCCCCACAAAGAATTTATCACTTTTATAGCTTGTCCGGGATAGCTTTTATCGATTTTAACCACCGTAAAATTATGCGCAACACCGGCAACAGGCAAAGTCATATCTTTTAGCTCAGGAACCATCGACATTCGGATTGGTGTTAAAAAAATACGTTCGGTTGCCAGACCAATATAAGCGTCTTCCATGGGTGGAACTCCAACGATGGTTGCCGGATAAACAGGATCTTTACGTTGAGTGATACAGGTAACATGAAACTTCGGATACCAGTCGGCCAGTGAATAAAATCCGGTGTGATCGCCAAACGGGCCTTCCCAAATCAGTTCTTCGGTTGGGTCAACATATCCTTCAATCACAAAATCCGAATCCTCAGGGACATACAAATCGTTGGTGATGCATTTTACCAGATTAACCTGTTTTTTTCGCAGGAAACCAGCGAGAAGATATTCGTCCATATTTTCGGGCATTGGCGCAGTAGCCGCATAAGTGTAAGCCAAATCGCCGCCAAGTGAAACGCTGACCGGCATCCGTTTGCCCAGTTTCTTATATTTTTCGAAATGATTGGCGCCGGTTTTATGCTTGTGCCAATGCATTCCGGTTAAATTTTTATCGAAAACCTGCATACGGTACATCCCCACATTTGGGGCACCCGTTTCAGGATCAACCGTATGAACACCAGGCAGAGTAATAAACGGGCCGCCGTCAGCAGGCCAGCATTTTAAAATTGGAAGTTTGCTTAAATCGGGATTTTCCATTCTCACTTCCTGGCATTTCCCTTTGCGATTGAGTTTCCGGGGCATCCATTCGCTCACCTCCTTTAATTTTGGAAGCAGTTTCAATTTATCCCACAGATTATCTTTGGGTTTTAGCAAAACTGCAAATAAACCTTCAATCTCCTTTTCCAAATCGTAAACCGAATTTCGCCCGAATGCCAGTGCAATTCTTTTTTCAGACCCAAGCGCATTGATTAAAACAGGGAAATCAGTTCCGGAATTTTCAAATAAAAGGGCTTCTCCTCCACCCTCTTTTTTCGAAATGCGATCGGTAATTTCGGTTATTTCCAATTCGGAATTCACAAAAACCTTTACTCGCTTTAGTTCGCCTGCTTCTTCCAGTTTTTCAATAATGCCTCTTAATCCCCGATTTCCCATCTTTTCATTTTCAGCAAAAATAGAAAAACTACGCTTATTTTGACAAAATCTAAATTTGCTTATCTATCTTGATTTTCATTTTGTAAAATTTATCTTTAGGACTTTTTTAAATTGAAATTTTAAATAGATAAAAAATGACAAATCAAAACAGTACAACCATTAAATTTTACAGTGGTGAACAAATTCCGGTGGAATTGCACAAAGTAAGAATAGTTCAAAAACTTCATTTACGGCCAATCGACGAACGCGCCAAAGCTATGGAAGCTGCCGGATTCAATACGTTTCTTTTGGATACAAGCAATGTTTTTCTCGACATGCTGACCGATTCGGGAACCAATGCCATGAGCGACAATCAGGTAGCTTCGATGCTCCAGGCCGATGATGCTTATGCCGGTTCCCAGAGTTTTTACAGGATGGAATCAGCCATTCGCGATGTTTTCGGAAAACATTATGTTTTGCCGGTTCACCAGGGACGGGCAGCGGAAAACATTATTTCGCAGGTGTTCATTAAACAAGGCGACGTAATCCCGATGAACTACCACTTTACAACCACCAAGGAACACATGATGATTAACGGTGGAACTGTGTTGGAAATTTTTACCGATAAAGCGCTGCAAATTCATAGCAAAGAACCATTTAAAGGCGATATTGATATTGAAAAACTGAAAGCAGTTTATGCAGAATACGGAGCAGAAAAAGTTGCTTTTGTTCGTATGGAAGCTTCGACCAACCTGATTGGTGGCCAGCCATTTTCGATGCAGAACATGCGGGAAGTGCGCAAAATTTGCGACCAGCATGGAACAATGATGGTTCTCGATGCAAGTTTGATTGGTGAAAATGCATACATGATTAAAATGCGCGAACCTGAATTTGCTAACGCTTCAATTAAAGATATTTTGCGCGAAATGTGCGGTTATGCCGACATGGTTTATTTTTCGAGCAGGAAAGTGAGTTCAACACGAGGTGGCGGAATTTGCACAAACAGCAAAGATTTATACCTGAAAATGCGCGATTTACTTGTACTTTTTGAAGGATTCATTACTTACGGTGGAATGTCAACCCGCGAAATTGAAGCAATGGCTGTGGGTCTGGTTGAAACCTGCGATGACACAGTAATCAGCCAGTCGCCAATGTTTATTGAATATGCAGTGAATTCACTGGATTCTGCCGGTGTTCCGGTGATTACACCTGCCGGTGCATTGGGCTGTCACATCGATTCTATGGGATTTTTGCCACACGTACCTCAGCAACAATATCCTGCAGGCGCACTTGCTGCAGCATTGTTCATTGTTTCCGGAATTCGTGGAATGGAGAGAGGCACAATTTCAAGTATCCGCGATGAAAACGGTGACGATATTCTTGCGGATGTTGAATTGTTACGATTGGCTTTCCCTCGCAGGGTCTTCACACTCTCGCAAACCAAATTTGTGATTGACCGGGTGAAATGGCTGTATGATAACCGTAACCTTGTTGGCGGATTGGAATGGGTTGAAGAACCGCCACTCCTCCGCTTTTTCATGGGACGCTTAAAACCAATTGGGAACTGGACAGAGAAACTGATCGCCAAATTCAAGGCTGATTTTGGGGATTCGCTGTAAACAAGGAAAAAGTAAAAAGGTAAAAGGCAAAAGGATAAAATCAGAATAAAATTTAAAAAGGGAATCGGAAATGGTTCCCTTTTTTTTGTTGCTTTTTTCACTTTAAACTTTCATCTTTAAACTTTAAACTGAATAAATATGGTTGACTGGAACAAAGTACGTGAAGAATTCCCTGTTTGCAGGAAATATGTATATCTGAATCCTGCCGGTGGTTCGCCGGTTTCGAAAAGTGCTGCTGATGAAGGCAAACGTTTTTATGACGAAATGCTCGAATTTGGCGATATTTACTGGGACAAGTGGCTCGAACGGACTGAGAAAGTTCGTTCTGATTTGGCTGAATTTATTGGCGCTAATCGTGAGGAAATCGGATTTACCACCAACACTTCCCACGGCATGAACCTTGTCGCCATGTTTCTTAAAAATTTAAGCGGAGGCGGAGGCAGTGGCGAAGGCGGAGAAAAAGCAGCTACTGTTTTGACTATGCGCGACGAGTTTCCTTCTACAACTTTTCCGTGGCTAAACCAGGGAACTCAAATTAAATTTGTTGAACCAACGAATTACGGTTATTCTGTTGATGACATAAAAAAAGCAATTACTCCTGATATAAAAATTCTGATTACCAGCTATGTTCAGTATTGCACCGGTTTCCGCCAGGATTTGGAAAAATTAGGGAATTTCTGCAGGGATAACAACCTTATTTTCGTTGTGAATGCCACGCAGGCGCTGGGAATTTTTCCGGTCGATGTAAAGAAATGCAACATCGATTTTCTTGTTTTTACA
>DATITY010000499.1:0-1581 GCA_035467235.1 Draconibacterium sp.
AAATCGTTTTCTGAAAGTTCTGCGATCTTCGAAATTTTATAGCCCTTGTCGAGGAGGAAAACTACATTCAGGAGCTTTTGCAGATTTTTCTGGTCATAGGAACGGATGTTGGTATCTGATCTGATCGGTTCGAAAAGATGGTATCTGCGCTCCCAGATCCTTATGGTATGAGCTTTAATTCCGCTTAAATGTTCGAGATCCCTGATGGAAAAAGTTGTTTTTATACTCACCTTGTTCAATAAAAATTCAAACAAAAATAAACAAATAAAGTTGAGTTGCAACTATAGTCCTATTCTTGAATTCGGGTCGTATTTTCTCTGAATTCTTGCAAATAAGCAATGAATTCAGCAGGATTTCGAACAGGAACATGGTAAACGGAATGTGTTTTACAGGGCAAAAAGGCCAGGTTTCCGGAATATAAAAGGGGTATTTTACGGTTTTCAATCATGCGGCAGAGAATTTCATCATTCTTATAACAACGGGCAGCTACAAACATAGTCATGAGCAGGTCAGGTTCCAGAAGTTCAACGGTCATGGCTATATCATCAGAAGGAACGTTCTGGCCCAGATAATATACTTTCCAACCCAGATCTTTTGCCAGATAGGCACCGAGCAAAAGACCGATTTCATGACTTTCCTGCTCCATCAGAAAGAAAACGATCTTTCCGGCATTTTCAAAGGGTTGTGGTAAACTTTCCATTGCTGATATGATCTTTTGCCGGATGAGATTGGTTATAAAATGTTCCTGGGCAGGCAAAACTTTATTTGTGCCCCAGAGCACCCCCACCTGTCCCAAAAAAGGATAGATCACATCAGTAATGGTGTGCATCAGCCCTGATCTCAGCACCAACCGGTTGAAGATCCGGTTGAACTCCCCCTCATCCATAATGAGCATAGAAAGAATAAGCGCTTTGATAACCTCTTCATTTTCTGTGTCCTCCAGACTCAGGAACTCACCTACTTTGGAATGAATAAGGTCTTCGCTCATTCCTGCAATTGACGAGATGCGGTAATGGTTTTTCAAGAGTATACTCACATTGATAAGCTTGCGTAACTGGGCATCTGAAAAATACCTGATGTTCGTTTCTGTGCGTTCCGGCACCAGAAAATCATAACGTCTTTCCCAGATCCTTAAGGTGTGGGCTTTAATTCCTGTCAATCTTTCTGCCTGGGCAATGGTATAATTCATGATTTATGGGGTAGATTAAATGCTTTATATAATGTAGATTAAATGCTTTATATAATAAATATGGTGTAAATCTTTAAAAAAATCAGCTTTAAAAATATTTGTTTAAATATTTTAAAAAAAAGTTGGACAATTAAAAAATATTATTTAAATTTGTTCAACAAATATATAAAAAAATTAAACATGAAAACAATTATTGACAAATTAAAATTTTCCGCCCGCTTATTTTTAAGCACACTTGCATTATCCTTCTTATTTGTAACAACGAGTTGTGATGATGACGAAGACGATAAACCTGAAACAATTACAGAAATCGCTGCTTCTAATCCTGATTTCAGTACATTGGTTACTGCGTTAGAAATAACAGGTCTTGATGCTGTTTTAGACGGAACAAC
>DATITY010000500.1:0-5641 GCA_035467235.1 Draconibacterium sp.
ATCGGTTGGAAAACACAAACTTAAACTTAAGGCATGGGATGTAGCAAACAATTCATCAGAAGCCGAAATAGAATTTGAAGTTACCGGTGAATTTTATATCAGCCAGGTGATTAATACTCCTAATCCGGCTGTCGATTATACTTATTTTACTTTTGAACACAATCAATCCGATGCAACACTGAATGTAATGGTTGAAATCTTCGACCAAATGGGGCGTAGAGTTGACTATCTGATAACAGAAGTTGGTTCAGGAGGTACGAAAAGCAATCCGATTCGGTGGAACTTTAATGAAACCCAAACGCTGCTGTTAAATGGGATATATATTTACAGGGTTACTGCTCAAAATGCCGAAGGGATATATTTTTCAAAATCAGGGAAAATGATGATTTCACGTTAAATTTTCCATCGGGTAAAATTTTTATAAAATTGCTTCGTTCTCTTATGTATTATAAATATTGCTGCAAAAACAATTATTATATATTTGCAGCCTCAATTTTGATAAAATTATGAATCAATTATTTCGATTTTTATTTCTTGTAACGCTAACTGTTATTATTTCGGAAAGTGTTATGGCTCAGGCTACTACTTCGGGTGCAAACACAATTACAACAGCTGTACCGTTTCTTACGATAACTCCCGATTCAAGGGCAGGAGGTATGGGCGATGCCGGCGTTGGCTTAACTCCTGACGTGAGTTCACAACACTGGAATCCGGCAAAACATGTATTCATGGAAAGTGATATGGGCGTTGGTTTGTCTTACTCTCCCTGGTTGCGTAACCTGGTTGACGACATTAATCTCGCGTATTTGTCGGGTTATAAAAAACTGGATGATGTATCAGCAGTTAGTTCCTCTTTGCGTTATTTTTCTCTGGGTGATATTATTTTTACGAGTGAATTTGGCGAAATACAAGGTCAGCAAAGCCCCAATGAATTTGCCATCGATTTAGGATATTCAAGAAAGCTGTCTGAAATTTTTTCAGGTGCCGTTGCTTTGCGTTACATTCGTTCCGACTTAACCGGAGGACAAATGGTTAACGGAGTTGAAACTCATGCAGGAAATTCGTTTGCCGCAGATGTTGCTTTTTACTGGTTTAAAGAATTTAGAAGTAACCGCAAAGACAATACTTTTTCTGCAGGTATTAATGTTCAGAATATTGGTTCAAAAATTTCTTATACAGAAGGTGAGACAAAAGATTTTATACCAACCAATTTAATGTTGGGAACTGCATACACGACAAATTTAGACGATTACAACTCGTTTACATTTTCTTTCGAGGCCAATAAATTACTTGTACCAACTCCGCCCGCCGATTCTACCCAATATAATCCGGATGATGTAATTTTGCCGGCAGGAATAAATTCAGATATCGGGCCAATTGAAGGAATGGTTGTTTCATTTTATGATGCCCCGGGTGGTTTTCAGGAGGAAATGCAGGAAATAAATCTGGCTATCGGTATTGAATACTGGTATAATAAACAATTTGCAATTAGAGGCGGTTATTTTTACGAACACGAAAATAAAGGTAACCGGAAATATTTTACAGCAGGTGCAGGTTTAAAAATGAATGTTTTTGCGCTGGATTTTTCCTACCTGTTGCCAACTCAACGCAATCACCCACTCGAAAATACGCTTAGGTTTACACTATCATTTGATATTGACGCCTTTAGCAATCAGCGTTAATGAATTTTCGTATTGGACAAGGATATGATGTACACCGCCTTGCTGAAGGAGAAACCTTGTGGCTTGGCGGTATTTTAATTCCTCATCATAAAGGAACAATAGCACATTCCGATGGAGATGTAGTTATTCATGCCATTTGTGATGCACTTTTGGGAGCTGCGAAATTGCGCGATATCGGTACACATTTTCCCGATAATTCTGCTGAATTTAAAAATATCGACAGCAAAATTCTGCTTCAAAAATCGCATGGACTTGTAAAGTCGAAAGGTTACGAAATTGTAAACATCGATTGTACGATTAACGCACAACAACCCAAATTAAAACCTTACATACCCAAAATGGAACTGACGATAGCCACAGTTCTTGGCATTGATGCTGACCAGATTTCAGTAAAAGCAACAACCACTGAAAAACTTGGCTTTGAAGGCCGTGAAGAAGGCATTTCTGTGAATGCTGTTGTGTTGCTAAAAAAGATTTAAATGGAAAACAAAAAAACACTGGTAATAGGTGCCAGCACAAATCCCGGACGTTATTCAAACATGGCAATTAATTCATTGAGGAGACACAACCACAGTGTGATTGCACTGGCAAAACGTACAGGAAAAGTTTCGGATGTTGATATTCAAACCGAATTTCCTTCAGGTGAAGATATTCATACCGTTACAATGTATATTGGGGCAGAACGTCAGTTGGAGTATTATCAATCATTGCTGGAGTTAAAACCTGAAAGGGTAATTTTTAACCCCGGAGCCGAGAATTTTGAGCTGGCAGACATGCTCGAAATGAATGGAATTGAAACTATTGAAGGTTGTACACTTGTAATGCTAAACACAGGTCAGTATTGAAATAATCCGAATTTGAAATGTTTATTGATATTCAATCCTTCGAAGAATTTTTAAAGCTGAAAGAAGAAGAACCGGCTTTATTGGCCTATTTTTCAACCGAAGTATGTAATGTATGCAAAGTTTTAAAACCGAAAGTTGGTGAATTAATACATACTGAATTTCCCAAAATCAAACTCATTTACATCAAATCAGATATTTTACCTGAGGTTGCGGCTCAAAATCAGGTTTTTGCAGCCCCAACCATTCTTGTATTTTTTGAAGGCAGAGAATATATCCGTAAAAGCCGGAACATTGGGATTGGCGAATTACAAATGGAAATAGAAAGGCCTTATTCCATGATGTTTTCAGATTAAAACAAACCATTTATCAGGTCATCGTCAGTTTCATTTGCCAATGTAACTTTCAATTCCGGATTTTCTTTCATGGCTTGTTGAATGGCAAATTTTGCTGCCGGATTTTGTGCCCAGCTTCTGCGTGCAATTCCGTTATTTACATCCCAGTGTAACATCATTTTTAGCTTTTCCTCAGCTTCAGGTGTACCATCGATAGTAAGTCCAAAACCGCCGTTGATTACTTCTCCCCAGCCGACACCACCGCCATTGTGTAACGAAACCCAGGTAGCTCCGCGGAAACTGTCGCCCACAAAATTTTGTACGGCCATGTCGGCAGTAAATGCAGAGCCATCATAAATATTTGAAGTTTCACGGTATGGAGAATCTGTGCCTGAAACGTCATGGTGGTCGCGCCCCAGAACGATTGGTGCAGAAATTTCTCCGGATTTGATGGCGTCATTAAACGCTTTGGCAATTTTTGTTCGTCCGTTGCAGTCAGCATATAAAATTCTGGCCTGAGAACCTACAATAAGGTTGTTTTTTCCTGCCTCCTTAATCCAGTGAATGTTGTCGTTTAACTGTTTCGTGATTTCTTTAGGCGCGGTTTTTAATATTTCCATTAAAACCGATTCTGCAATTTTATCTGTTTTAACCAAATCTTTTGGATTCCCCGAAGTACAAACCCAGCGGAAAGGTCCAAATCCATAATCAAAATACATTGGTCCCATAATATCCTGTACATAAGATGGATAGATAAAATCTCCATCAGTATTGGTGACAGTAGCACCCGCACGTTTTGCTTCCAGTAAAAAGGCATTTCCATAATCCCAGAAATACATCCCCTTTTTTGATAGTTGATTAATCGCTTCAACTTGTCTTTTTAAAGAAGCATAAACCTTTTCCTTAAAAAGTTCAGGATTCTCAACCATCATTTTGTTCGATTCTTCGAACGATAAATCAGCGGGATAATAACCGCCGGCAAACGGATTATGCAGCGAAGTCTGGTCAGATCCCAAATCAATTTTAATATTGTCTTCTGTCAGTCTTTCCCATAAATCAACCACATTTCCCTGGTAAGCCAGCGAAACTGCTTCTTTATTTTTTTGTGCCGACATTAATCTCTTAATCAATTCATCCAGGTTTGTAAACACTTCGTTAATCCAGTCTTGTTTATATCTGATTTCAACCACTTTAGGGTTTATTTCGGCTACGACACAAATCATCCCGGCAATGACGGTTGCTTTTGGTTGTGCCCCCGACATTCCTCCAAGTCCGCTTGTTACGTAAACTTTACCTGCATTATTTCCCTGAGAATACATTCTTGCGGCGTTCAAAACTGTAATAGTAGTTCCATGCACAATTCCCTGTGGTCCAATATACATGTACGATCCGGCAGTCATTTGTCCGTATTGTGAAACGCCCATTGCATTCATCTTTTCGTAATCGTCGCGCGATGAATAGTTTGGAATAACCATTCCATTGGTAACCACAACACGTGGTGCATTTGGGTGCGATGGAAATAATCCCATCGGATGGCCTGAATACATTACCAGCGTTTGATTGTCGGTCATTTCGGCTAGGTATTTCATGGTTAACAGGTATTGCGCCCAGTTCTGAAAAACCGCGCCATTTCCTCCGTAAGTAATTAGTTCGTGTGGATGTTGGGCCACATCCGGATCGAGATTGTTTTGTATCATCAACATGATTGAAGCTGCCTGTTTCGATTTGGCAGGGTATTCGTCGATTGGCCTTGCAAACATTGCATAATCGGGACGAAACCGGTACATGTAAATTCTACCGAATTGATGTAATTCATCTAAAAATTCCGAAGCCAAAATACTGTGTAATTCTATTGGAAAATAGCGCAAGGCATTTTTTAATGCCTGTCTTTCTTCTTTTTCTGAAAGAATGTTTTTCCTTTTAGGTGCGTGATTTACAGAAAAATCAAATAGTCTTGCCGCTGGTAAATAGTTTGGAATACCTTCTGAAATTGCTTGTTTAAAATCTGTGGTTGTCATATCTTCGGCATTGTTTATCTGTTGTCAAATGAAATACAGCGGTAAAATATTGCGTTTCCCCGAATTTCTAACTGATTTTTAACATTAAATTGAAATATTTGTAAACGAATTAAAAAATAGAATCATGAAAAAAGTAAGAATTGGATTGTTGGCAGCAGTTGTTGCAGTTTTGTTTTCAAGTTGCGGTTACAACAAAATGGTCACCATGGAAGAACAGGTTACATCTCAGTGGGCACAGGTTGAAAATGTTTACCAGAGACGAGCCGATTTGATTCCGAATTTGGTGAATACAGTAAAAGGATATGCAGCGCACGAAAAAGAAACTTTGGAAGGCGTTATTGAAGCACGTTCGAAAGCGACTTCAATAAACATTGATCCAACAAAATTAACTCCTGAATCAATTCAGCAGTTTAACCAGGCACAGGAAGGTTTATCTTCAGC
Organism: Draconibacterium sp.; assembly: GCA_035467235.1. Lineage (GTDB taxonomy): Bacteria > Bacteroidota > Bacteroidia > Bacteroidales > Prolixibacteraceae > Draconibacterium. The sequence goes on from DATITY010000500.1 coordinate 5,319, forward strand.
GTTGAGTCGTTTAATGGTGGTGGTTGAGCGATATCCCGATTTAAAAGCAAACCAGAATTTTCTGGATTTGCAGGCACAGTTGGAAGGTACTGAAAACAGGATTACCGTCGAACGCCAAAAATTCAACGAAACAACACAATTATTTAATGCATATATTCGGAAATTTCCGCAGGTAATTTATGCCGGTTGGTTTGGTTTCGAAAAGAAAACCTATTTTGTAGCACAGCAAGGAGCAGATAAAGCACCTGAAGTTCAGTTTTAAAAACCAGCACAATGAATGTTCAGAAGTATTTTACTGAAGAAAATAAACTGCAGATTGCCAA
>DATITY010000501.1:0-12709 GCA_035467235.1 Draconibacterium sp.
CTGCGTCCGCTTATGGTTTGGCTCGATCAGCGCAAAGCCAGACCGGTTTATAAACCCGGAATTGTAATGAAACTGGTTATTTGGTTTATTGGAATGCGCGATTCGATAAAAAAAGCACAACGCGATGGTAAGTGTAACTGGATTCGGCAAAACCAACCTGAAATATGGAAGAAAACTCACAAATTCCTCCAGGTTTCTGGTTTCTTAAACTTCAGACTGACAGGTGAATTTAGAGATTCAGTGGCTTCACAAATCGGGCATGTTCCATTTGATTATAAAAGGCAAAAATGGGGCAATCGCAAAAACCTGCTTACTTTCAGTGTCAAACTCTATCAGGTTGAAAAGGATAAACTGCCAGAACTAGTAAAACCAGGTGAAATAATTGGTCGAATCACAAAAACTTCCAGAGCCGAAACCGGCCTTCCCGAAAACCTGCCGGTGGTGGCCTGCGGTTCCGATAAAGGTTGCGAAACACTTGGAATGGGTGTTTTATCGAATGCAGCCGCCAGTCTGAGTTTTGGCACCACTGCAATCATTCAGACCACAAGCAGAAAATATCTTGAACCAATTCCGTTTATGCCATCTTACCCGGCAGTTTTCCCAGGTTATTTTAATCCTGAAGTTGAGATATTCCGGGGATTCTGGATGATTAGCTGGTTTAAAAACGAATTTGCGTGCAAAGAAATTCAGGAAGCCCAAGAAAGAGGAATAGCTGCCGAGGAAGTGATGAATGAAATGCTTTGCCAGTCGCCGCCCGGTTCGATGGGTTTGATGGTTCAGCCTTACTGGAGCCCCGGGCTTTCGCAGCCTGTTGCCAAGGGCGCCATGATTGGTTTTGGCGACGTTCATAAGAAACCGCACATTTACCGTGCTGTGATTGAAGGCCTTGTTTACGCGCTGAAAGAGGGAAAGGAAAGGATTGAAAAGGTTTCAAAAACAAAAATCCACCGGCTGGCTGTATCAGGCGGAGCATCGAAAAGCGACGAAATCTGCCAGATTGCTGCCGATATTTTTAACCTGCCGGTTTTTCGCGGAAACACCGCTGAAACTTCAGGTTTGGGAGCTGCTGTTTTAACTGCTTTTGGAACCGGTCATTTCGAATCGGTTGAAGATGCTGTGCAAGAAATGGTTCATTTCAGGGATGAGTTTCAGCCTGATAAAAGTCATGCTGAAATTTATGGTCAGCTATATAAAAAAGTGTATAAAAAGATGTATAAAAAGCTGGAACCATTTTATCATGAAATTCGGGGAATAACAGGGTATCCGGAGTGAGATTAAACTAATTCAGTTCCATTTTCTGAATTAATACGATATTCAACCCAAAATTTTATCGTAAAATTGTCATTTTTACAGGTGCATGTTTTAAAACCTTGATGTCAGTTAAAAACTCTGTAAAAAGTAATATTGAAATAAACTAAATTAACCAAATAATGAAATTAACTGCCGTCGATATTTTAGTTATTGTAATTTACCTGGTTTTCACCGTTGTAATCGGTTTAGTACTCAGAAAAGTAGCCCAAAAAAACAAATCGAATTACATGCTGGGTGGCAATAAACTGCCCTGGTATATGTTGGGAATTTCCAATGCTTCAGGTATGTTCGATATTTCGGGAACCATGTGGCTTGTAACCCTGTTGTTTGTTTATGGACTGAAAAGCATCTGGATTCCCTGGTTGTGGCCGGTTTTTAACCAGGTTTTTTTAATGGTTTTTCTCAGTATCTGGTTGCGCCGTTCCAAAGTTACCACAGGGGCCGAGTGGATTAATACCCGTTTTGGTCGTTCTCTCGACAGCAAATTATCCCACGGAGTAGTAGTATTTTTTGCCCTTATTTTGTGTCTCGGTTATCTGGCTTATGGATTTATCGGACTTGGAAAGTTTGTTATGATTTTTATTCCATGGGAAATCGTGGCCCCATATGTTCCGTTTGCTGTTCCCGAAACGTACGTACCTCATATTTATGGAATTGCATTTACACTTTTTGCAGTATTCTACGCAGTTTTAGGTGGAATGGCCAGTATTGTTTGGGCCGATGTTATGCAATATTTTATCATGGCAATTTCAGCCATATTAATCGGAGTTCTTGCCATGAAAGCGCTTACTGTCGAAACGTTGAATGTACCCGAAGGCTGGCATTCTCCGTTTTTTGGATGGAATCTGGATTTGGACTGGCGTGGAATTATTGACGAAGTGAATACAAAAATTGCAAGCGACGGATATTCACTTTTCACCATTTTCTTTATGATGATGGTGTTTAAAGGGTTGTTAGTTTCAATTGCCGGTCCGGCGCCAACTTACGACATGCAAAAAGTACTTTCTACAAAATCGCCAAAGGAAGCGGCAAAAATGAGTGGCTTTGTTTCGGTAGTGTTGATGCCCATCCGATATTTTATGATTGCCGGTTTTGCCGTTCTCGGAATACTTTATTACGACAGGCTGAACCTGATGGTAGGTGGCCAAATCGATTTCGAACAGATTTTACCTTCAGCAATTGCCGAATTTGTGCCGATCGGTTTTATGGGTCTGTTACTTGCCGGTCTGCTTGCAGCATTCAACGGTACTTTTGCCGGTACACTCAATGCTGCGCAGGCCTATATAGTTAACGATATCTTCCTGAGGTATGTAAAACCCGAGGCATCAAATAAACAGATACGAAACATGAATTATATCGTTGGCATCGTGGTGGTAATTGTCAGCATTATTTTTGGAATATTTGCCCAGGATGTTAACAGCATGTTACAATGGATTGTGTCTGCATTGTATGGAAGTTATGTGGTGTCGAACGTACTGAAGTGGTACTGGTGGCGTTTCAACGCTTATGGATATTTTTGGGGAATGGTGGCTGGTTTAATCCCGGCACTTGTTTTCCCATATGTTTTCTCTGAAACTCTAGATCTTTATTATTTTCCGTGGTTGTTGCTAATTTCGGTCGCCGGTGCGTTGCTTGGAACTTTGTTAACCAAACCAACCGATGAAGCTACACTTAAGGAATTCTACAAAACTGTAAATCCGTGGGGATTCTGGGGTCCGGTAAAACGAAAGGTAATGGCAGAAGATCCCTCATTTCAACCCAATAAAAATTTTAAAATGGATATGTTCAATGTGGTTATCGGCACCATCGGACAAACCGCTTTGGTTGCCCTGCCCATTTACATCGTACTGAGAGATACCATGCCAATTTGGATCACCATTATTATAACAATTATTTGCGGATTTATCCTGAAAAAAACATGGTGGGACAGATTGCCGGAGGAATAAAACAGTTCAAAGTTTCGGGTTTAAAGTTTAAAGTGCAACCCGAACATTGAACTTTAAAGTCGAAACTCGAAACTAAAATTTATGATACCAACAAAAAAAGAATTTAAAAAGAGATTGGCGAAACTTAAAAAGGAGCACGAAAAGCTAATCACGAAGAAGAACAAACCGGTCAAAAAAGGTTGTAATGGAATTTACCTGCGGTATAAAAGACCCATTATTACTGGTGAACATGTTGCGTTGAACTGGCGGTACGATTTGAATTACGACACCAACCCGTTCTTAATGCAACGGATTGGTGTGAATGCCACGTTTAACAGCGGCGCTATTTATCTTGACGGCCGGTATTTACTGATGGTTCGTGTTGAAGGATGGGACCGCAAATCGTTTTTTGCCGTGGCCGAAAGTCCAAATGGAATTGACAACTGGAGGTTTTGGGATCGCCCGGTTACTCTGCCGCAAACAGATGATCCAGATGACAATGTTTACGATATGCGTTTGGTAAAACATCAGGACGGATGGATTTACGGAATTTTCTGTTCAGAGCGGAAAGACAAAAATGCACCTGCCGGCGATACTTCGCAGGCAACGGCAAGCGGTGGAATTGCCCGGACCATGGATTTGTTGAAATGGGAACGGTTGCCCGATTTTATCTCGCATCACGGGCAGCAGCGCAACCTCGTTTTACATCCCGAGTTTGTGCAGGGTAAATACGCATTTTACACCCGCCCGCAGGATGGTTTTATTGAAGTTGGCGGCGGCGGCGGAATTGGCTGGGCACTCGTAGCCGACATTATGAATGCTGAAGCGCCGGAGGAAAAAATCATTGACGAGAAAATCTATCACACAATTAAGGAACTTAAAAACGGTCAGGGTCCGGCGCCGATTAAAACCGAAAAAGGCTGGTTGCACTTGGCTCATGGCGTGCGTGGCTGTGCTGCCGGTTTGCGGTACGTACTTTTTATGTTTATGACTTCGTTGGAGGATCCCTCAAAACTGATTGCCCGACCCGGTGGTTACTTTCTTGCTCCTGAAGGCAACGAGCGTGTTGGTGATGTTTCGAATGTGGTATTCTCCAACGGCTGGATTCGCAATGAAAACGATGAGGTATTTATCTATTACGGTTCGTCGGATACTCGAATACACGTGGCAACCACAACTGTTGAAAGGTTAATCGATTATTGCATGAATACTCCGGAAGATGGTTTCCGAACGGCTGAAAGTGTAAAAACCATCAACTGGCTGATTGATAAGAATAAATGAAAGACGATTTACCCGTAATTCTTTTCGAAACAGAGCAAGCTTTAATTAACTGGCTTGAGGAAAACTATAAAAGTTCCGGTGGATGGATTCGTATTGCCAAAAAGAACAGCGGGATTTCTTCAATTACTTATGAGAAGGCAGTAGAGGTGGCTTTGTGTTTTGGCTGGATTGACGGGTTGAAAAAAACCTTTGATGAAAAGACCTGGATTCAGCGTTTTTCACCAAGAAAACCTGCAAGTAAATGGTCCAAAATCAACAAGGAGAAAGCGCTTAAACTGATAGAAGCAGGTAAAATGCAACCTTCGGGATTTGCAATTATCGAAATTTCGAAAAAGAAAGGAACATGGGACACGGCTTACGATTCGCAGAAAAACACTAAAGTGCCCGATGATTTGCAGGCAGAACTGGATAAAAATACTGAAGTTGCTGAGTTTTTTAACTCGTTGAACAGTGTGAACAAATATGCAATTATTTACAGGTTGCAGGTTTCACGAAATCCTGAAATCAGGACCAAAAAGCTGGATCAGTTTATAGAAATGCTTAAACGAAAAGAAAGAATACACAATTAATTTCTTAAAAAATCCCCTCAAAGGGGAGAAATAGGGGGGCTTTATGAAAAAATACAACTGGGCCATTTTAGGTTGCGGACACATAGCAAACAAATTCGTCAGTGATTTAAAACTATTACCAAATGCAAATTTATACGCAGTATCCTCGCGCGACTTGCAAAGGGCAAACGATTTCAAAAGTAAATATGGGTTTGATGTCGCATATGGCAGTTACATCGAAATGGTAAACGATCCCAAAGTGGATGCTGTGTACATTGCCACGCCACACGCTTATCATCACGACCACGCCATGCTTTGTTTAAATCATAAAAAAGCGGTTTTATGCGAAAAGGCTTTCGCAATCAATAAAAATGAAGCAGAAGAAATGATTGCCTGTGCGAAAGAAAACAACACTTTTTTGATGGAAGCATTCTGGACAATGTTTCAACCCAGTTTTATACAGGCGATGGAAATCCTGAAATCGGGTGAGTTAGGAAAACTTCATATTGTCCGTTCCGATTTTGCTTTCAATGCCCCGTTTATTGAAGAAAAAAGGCTGTACAATGTCAATCTGGGAGGCGGTTCGCTGCTCGATATTGGACTTTACCCTGTTTTTGCCGCATTAACCTCACTTGGAAAACCAAAAACCGTGAAAACTTTTGCCCATTTCAGTTCAACTGGAGCTGAGGAAAGCATCAGCATCATATTTAAATATACAGGTGGCGAAATGGCAAATCTCACTTCAAGTTTCGCCGCACATTCGCCTACCCAAACCGAATACTGGTGCGAGAACGGGTACATGATTCTAAATCCGCGATGGTTTATGCCAACCAATATCACAGTGGTAAAAAACGGGGAAGAACCACGTTCTTTTCGACCCGGTCACAATGAGGGTTTTGGATATCAGTACGAAGCTGCTCATGTAATGAAATGCCTTGATGAAGGAAAAATCGAAAGCGACCGGATGACCTGGCAAACCACCCTTGATTTGATGGAAACACTCGACAGAATAAGAATTGATGCGGGAATATTTTTCCCGGAACACGATAAAAACCTGTTCTTTTGACAATTAAAAATTGTAAATGAAAAATTAAAAATGATAGAGAAGATGTTACTGGTCAGTAGTCATAAGTCATTTTTTCAAAGTCTTGATAATTGACACTAATAATATTGATAATGAAATACTTTGAACTTTGAACTTTAAACTCGAAACTAACATGAATTGGAACAATTTTAAAAAACAATTCGAAAACGAACTCACCGATAACATTCTGAATTATTGGGTGAAAGAGGTGTACGACACAAACCGCAGAACTTTTTTTGGCAGAATAACCAATGAAGGGAAAAAATTTCCTGAAGCAGCGCTTTCTGCAGTCTTCACTACCCGGATTTTGTGGACTTTTTCTGCGGCATACCGGTTTTATCCAACAGCCATCTATAAAAAAATGGCTGACGAAGCATTTCGAATTCTTGTTGAGACCTTTTGGGATAATGAAAACGGTGGAATTTATTGGAGCGTGTTCCCTGATGGGAAACCGGAAGACACCAAAAAACAGTTTTATGCCGAAGCATTTTTTATGTATGCTATGTCGGAATACTGGCTGGCTTTTAAGGACGAAAAAGCAAAACAACTGGCAGTATCCATGTTTATGCTGATGGAAAAATATGCTTTCGATCCCGAATTTGGAGGTTACATTGAAGCGAAAACTGACGATTGGAAAGATACCGACGATCAGCGGTTAAGTCCCAAAGATTTGGATGTTAAAAAATCGATGAATACCCATTTGCATATTTTGGAGGCTTACACCAACCTTTACCGGGTGTACAAGGTTGAAGATGTAGAAAAGAAAGTGGAGCATTTAATCCGCATTTTCCTCGATAAAATTCTCGATGAAAAAATCGGGCACCTGATTCTTTTCTTCGATAAAGACTGGACAGTGCGTTCTGAAATCGATTCATACGGTCACGATATTGAAGCAACATGGCTGATGCACGAAGCTGCCGAGGTTTTGGGCAAAAAAGAGATTATCGAAGAAGTTGAAAAAGCTGCCATAAAAATGAGCGATGTTACCATAAATGAAGGACTCGCGCCACATGGAGGCATGTATTACGAAAAAGCAGAAGGCCATACTCAGGAGCAATTCGACTGGTGGCCACAGGCCGAAGCAGTGGTTGGTTTTTTCAATACATGGCAAATTACAAAAGACCAGAAATACCTGGATTATTCGCAAAAAAGCTGGAAGTTTATTCAGGATTATATTATCGACAAAAAGAATGGCGAATGGTTCTGGGGTGTCGGAGCTGATTTGAAACCTTTGCGGGGTGACAAGGTTGGCCCGTGGAAAGGCCCATACCACAATGGGAGAATGTGCATGGAAATGATTAGAAGGATTAACATGATTGAAAAATAAAATCTGAGAATCTGTGGCATTTATATTTTTTATAAATTGATATTTGCAACTGAATCATAAAAAATAACAGGTTATGAAATCCTTTCAACTCAAAACAACAATTTTCATCGCTTTTCTCTTTTTAATTGTAACCGGCGGTTGTCAAAACAAAAAATCAGAGGAAATGAATACAACTACAGTGAAAGAACTCGACCTGCAGCGCTATTTGGGAACCTGGTACGAAATTGCACGTTTCGATCATCGTTTCGAACGAGGTTTGGTGGGTGTTACTGCAACCTATTCCATGCGCGAAGATGGGAAAATAAAAGTATTGAACCAGGGATATGAAAATACCCTAAATGGTAAACTCAGCGTTGCCGAAGGAAAAGCAAAACTTACCAGTGAACCCGGTAAACTGAAAGTTTCTTTTTTCTGGATTTTTTATGCCGATTATTTTGTAATGGAACTCGACGAAAACTACCAATGGGCACTGATTGGCAGCAAATCGGACAAATACCTGTGGATTTTAAGTCGCACTCCAAAACTTGATGACAATGTAAAAAACCTGATTTTACACCATGCAACAAAACGCGGTTACGATACCTCGAAACTGATTTGGGTGGAGCAGAAAACCATGTAAAACCGATTCACATTTATGCAGATTGATTTTTATCTTTATCCGAAACCAATTTAAACCATCAAAAATGAAACGTCGGAATTTTATTAAAACTACCGGATTAGTAACCACCGGAGTTAGTTTGGCAGGAAATCTGGCTTATTCAAATTCAGTAGCTGAATTAGCAAACAAACTCCCCTGCTGGAAAGGATTTAACCTGCTTGATTACTTTTCTCCTAATCAGGGCAGCAGAAACAACAGTGGCACAACTGAAGATGATTTTAAATGGATGTCCGACTGGGGCTTCGATTTCGTGCGGTTTCCCATGGCATATCCAAGTTACCTCTCCTTCGACCGCTCAAAAAACATTACCCCCGATGAAGTTTATAAAATTGATGAAGCTGCAGTCGAAAAGGTGGAAGGAATTGTCGAAATGGCCAATAAATATGGTTTGCATGTTAGCTTAAACCTGCACCGTGCTCCGGGATATTGTATTAATGCCGGTTTTCATGAACCTTACAATCTTTGGCAGGATCTGGAAGCACAGGAAGCCTTTTATTTTCACTGGGGAATGTGGGCAAAACGGTTTGCATCGAAAATCCCAAAACAAATCAGTTTCGATTTATTAAACGAACCTGCTGCTATTAAAGATATGAACGACCAGTTTTCACCGAAAACCGCCGTTCCGGGAGAAATTTATGCCAGAGTTGCAAAAAAGGCTTTTGAAACCATCCGCTCGCACAATCCGAACCATTTGGTAATTGCCGATGGTAATGATGTTGGAAGTAAAGTAATCCCTGAGATTTTTGATTTGCCAATAGGCCAGAGTTGCCGTGGATATTTCCCGCATTACATTTCGCATTACAGAGCGCCATGGGTTTTTAAAAATCCCGATGAGGCGCCAAAACCGGTCTGGCCGGGGATAATTAACGGACAGGAATTTAATCGTGAAAGCCTAGAAAAGCTTTATGCTCCATGGATTGACGCGGTTAAAAAAGGTGTTGGCGTGCATTGTGGCGAATGTGGTTGCTGGCGCGAAACTCCACATGAAATTTGTCTGGCGTGGTTCGAAGATGTTATTGGCATTCTCACCGAAAACAAGATTGGCTATGCGCTGTGGAACTTCCGCGGTGATTTCGGTATCATGGATTCAGGCCGAAAAGATATTGATTACGAAGACTGGCATGGTCACAAACTCGACCGTAAATTGTTGACGTTACTGCGGAAATATTAGTTTGTTGGCTGGATAACTTTTCCAACGTTTTAATTTTTGGAAAAGTTAAAAATCAAACAAGCGCTTCATACAAAACCTCAACCGGATGTTTTGCCTGTTTTTCCGTTCCGGCTTTGATATGATGGCGGCACGAAGTTCCGGGTGCTGAAATAATTACTTTTTCTTCTGCTCCCCGAACTGCAGGGAATAAAACCATTTCACCAATTTTCATAGATAAATCGTAATGTTCTTTTTCGTAGCCAAACGAACCAGCCATGCCGCAACAGCCTGATGGTATTTCTTTTACTGAATAGTTTTTAGGCAGTGAAAGCATTTTTTTCGATGGTTCGGTTGATGCCACTGCTTTTTGCTGACAGTGACCATGCAGCAGAATGTGTTTTTCTTCTGTAGTAAATTTTTCAGTAGTTATATTTCCCTTGTCGATTTCGGCAGCAATAAACTCCTCAAAAAGAAGGGCATTTTTTCCTAATTCAGTGGCTGCCGGTTGCAGGGCCGTATCAACCAAATCGGGATATTCATCGCGGAAAGCAAGAATTGCCGATGGTTCGATTCCAACCAATGGCGTTTTTTCCGAAATAATATCTTTTAAAAGGTTCACATTTTCGGTTGCAATTTTCTTTGAGATCCTCACCAAACCTTTCGAAAGAAAAGTACGGCCACTTTCTTTATGAATCGGAATTTTTACTTCGTAGCCAAGTTTTGTTAGCAGCAAAATGGCTTTTATCCCAATATCGCTTTCGTTGTAATTGGTAAACTCGTCGTTAAAAAGGTAAACCTTTCCTTTTGCTTCAACAGTTGGCAAAGGAATCCCATTACTCACCCAGCGGTTCAGTGTAATTTTTGAAAGAAGTGGTACGCTTCGTTTTGTTGAAAATCCAATGGCTTTTTTCAGCAGCGAAGTATTCATAACAAAATTCGAAATAGGTCTGGCCAACACTGCCAGACTGTTTAACCGTGGCAGATATGCCACCATTTTCGAACGAAGCGGTATTCCGTGAATATCATAATACTGTTGCAGGAATTCAGCTTTCAGTTTTGCCATGTCCACATTCGACGGACATTCGGCTTTGCACGCTTTACAGGAAATGCACAAATCAAGAATATCATAAATTTCCTGGTGGTCGAAAGCTTTTCCCTTTTCGTTTGAGTATAAAAATTCGCGCAGAATATTGGCGCGGCCGCGGGTAGATTTGTCTTCGTCGCGGGTAGCCATAAAAGTGGGACACATGGTTCCTCCAAGCACTTCACTTTTGCGGCAATCGCCAGAACCGTTGCACTTTTCAATGCTCCGATAATACCCGCGATATCGTGAGAAATCAAATTCTGTTTTAAAATCAGGTGTAATTTTTCCTGGAATTACGCGGAGACTGTCAGTGATTGACGGGGTATTCACAATTTTGCCGGGATTAAAAATATTGTCAGGATCCCATGCTCTTTTTACCTGTTGAATCAACTGGTAATTTTGTTCACCCAACATGAACGGTATTAAATGACCACGTACCCTGCCGTCACCATGTTCGCCACTCATCGAGCCACGGTATTTTTTAACCAGCGCTGCTACGTCATTCATTAATGTATTGAAAAGTTTCACATCGGCAGGATCTTTAAAATTGATGAGTGGCCGGAAATGAATTTCTCCGGTTGCAATGTGTGCATAGAAAACGCTGTCCAGTCCTAAATTTGCCAGAACTTTTTTGATGTCTGCCACGTATTCGGGCAGGTAATCGGGAGCCACAGAAGTATCCTCAATTCCGGGAACTCCTTTCCTGTCGCCGGGAATATTTGAAAGAAGCCCAAGACCGGCAGTGCGAAGCGCCCACACTCGTTTAATGTTTTCAGCGCCTGTAACCAACGGAAAATGATAACCAAGTTTTGCAGCCCGGAAATCTTTTTCAAGCCTGGCTGCAGTATTGTTGAGTTCTTTTTCTGTTTCATAAGAGAATTCAATCATTAAAAGTGCACCAGGATCGCCTTTTATAAAAAAGCGATTTTTATTCTGATCAATGTTTTGTTTGGCAGCCTGCATTACAGTATCGTCCATCAATTCAACTGCCGTTGGTTTGTGTTTCAATGCCACCAGGTTTCCAAGCAGCGATTCTTCCAGCGTTTCGAAATGGGCGCAAACCAGTCCTTTATGTTTTGGTGGCAGAGGGATGACATTCAATTTTATGCGGTGCGAAAATGCCAGCGTTCCCTCTGAACCTGCCAGCAATTTGCAAAAGTTGAATAGTTCCCCACCTTCAGTAAAAACTTCAGAACCGAGCAAAACGTCGATGGCATATCCCATGTTCCGGCGGGTAACTTTCGGGTCGGGAAAGTGTTCTCGTATCTCTTTTTGATTTTTAGGATCGGAAAGGATTTCAGAAATATTCTGATAAATTGATTTTTCAAGCTGATTTGGATTTTCATTCAGTTTTTGCTGAAACTCCGCCAATTTCAGCGGTTTAAAAGTCGTTTCCGAGCCATCGGAAAGAATAGCGTCAACCTCCAGAATATGTTCGCGGACGCTGCCATAAACCAGTGAATGCAAACCACATGAATTATTGCCCAACATTCCGCCCATAACACAGCGGTTGGCCGTTGAGGTTTCGGGACCAAATTGTAATCCATGTTTGAAAAGAAAGAGATTTAACTCGGCCAAAACCACTCCAGGTTCAACAATTACATATTTTTCTTCTTTATTGAACTCAAGAATCCGGTTCATATATTTCGAAATGTCAACTACAATTCCGGGACCAACAACTTGTCCGGCTAGCGAAGTACCGGCGCCACGCGGAATAATTGAAGTTCCGTTTTCGCGGGCAAATGCGATTATTTTTTTGATATCCTCCTTGTTTTTAGGACGGGTAACTGCCAGTGGCATTTCCTTGTACTGCGACGCATCGGTAGAGTAAAGGACACGCTGCACATTGTCAGCAAAAAGATCGCCGTCGAGTTGGGTTTTTAAATGATTGAAATCGGGTTGCATAGTCATATTTTTAGCTCCATAAAAATAGAAGATAAAAGGTATAGAATGGCAAAATCAGCAGTTGTTATTAAATTTTTATTAAAGGTCTTTTGTGTTCGATGATTACACCCTTCTAATTGGAGTAATCGTGATAAATTCAGAAAGTGAAAAAATCAATATATTAATCCAGCTGTATTTGAAGGAATTTATTACGAAAGTGCATACAATATTACCGAACGCGAGAGGAGGAAAATAAAGCAGGAGGAAATATCTATTCTGTTTTCCTCCTGCACGATTATTCTTCTTTGTACAAAAAATTGTACGATTCATCATGTTGACTGATATCCAGCCCGATTTTTTCACCATGTGGCGAGATGCGCAGAGGTACAATTAAATCGGTAATTTTGTACATTAACAATGAACCTCCAAAAGTGAATACACTAACAATTACCAACGC
>DATITY010000502.1:0-6054 GCA_035467235.1 Draconibacterium sp.
GATCCGTTTGTGCTGATTCCTTTCGATGTTTTTAAAACGGCAATTTATAATGATTACGGAGTTTTTACCGGAGAAGACATTTCAACACAGGGAATGGAATATTTAAAGCCTGAAAACCGGAAAAATATACTTGGTTTGCAGGCACAATTGTGGACAGAAACCGTGAAAGGTCAGGAAATGATGGAATATTACGCTGTTCCAAAACTCTTCGCCTACGCTGAAAAAGCATGGGCAAAAGCACCGGAATGGGAGACAGAACCAAATTCCGGAAAGCGTATCCAGGCCATTGAAAACGATTGGAATGAACTGGCAAACCGCATCGGGCAAAACGAATTTGCGCGGCTCGATAAAATGTCGGGTGGTTTTGCATACCGTATTCCGTTGCCGGGTGCTATTGTTGAAAACGATACTTTAAAAGCAAATATTTCTTTTCCGGGAATAACCATTCGTTATACCACTGACGGTGCTGAACCAGATGTAAATTCTCCGGTTTACGAAAAACCTGTAAAAGTAAACGGAAAGGTTTTAATCAGGGCATTTGCGCCAAACGGACGACCGGGAAGAAGTTGGAGTGTGAATTAAAGTGTGATTTAAATTACCATTGAAATGAAAAAAATAGCTGTAGTTGGATTTGGATTTATGGGACTGACCCATACCATTAATATTCTGAAAAATTCTGAACTGGAACTGGTTGGCATAGTCGATAAACATCCTGAAAATATCAGGAAAAATCTAAGTGATCAAGTGGGTAATTTTTCCACCGGAACTCTAAGTGGTGATGCTTTGTCGAAAATAAAAATATACACCGGCCTGAAAGATTGTCTGGAAGCTGAAACCCTTGATGTTTGCGTGATTGCTGTTCATACCAACCTGCATTACGAATTGACAAAAATGGCACTCAACGCCGGAGTAAATGTATTTCTTGAAAAACCTTTCTGTCTTGAAGTAGCTGAAGGAAAAGAACTGATGGCACTTGCCACTGAAAAGAACCTGTTGTTGATGGTTGGCCACGTTGTACGTTTTATGCCAGCCTACCTGAAACTGAAAAGCTGGGTTGATTCAGAAGAATTTGGAGCCTTAAAATTCCTGTCTTTATCACGTTTTTCCGGAGTTCCTGCGTGGGGACAGTGGAAGGAAAAGCAGCAGGATTTCGGTTCATCGGGTGGGGCACTTTTCGATTTGATAATTCACGACATTGACTTTGCACAATGGTTGCTCGACGCTCCTGTCAGCATTGAGTCAAAATATCTTCCGGGAAAACTCAGCCGTCACGATTATGTAAATGCCATGTGGAAATACCCTTCGGGAGTAAATGTTAAAATTGAAGGTGGAAATATTTTCCATACTTCATTTCCGTTTCAGGCCGGGTTTATAGCCGGTTTCGAAAAGGCGAGCGTGGTTTTCAGCAGCAATAACCCCGATATTATTGTTACCACCGATACCGATACTACCTTAATTCCGGCCGGCGATGCCATGGAAGGGTATTCAGGTGAGTTGAATTATTTTCTGGAATGTTTGGAAAGCCAAAGCAAACCGGAAATATGCATGCCCGAATCGGCATTAAAAACCATTGAAATTTGTTATCAACACATTTAAAATCAGGATAAGATGAAAAAAGAAGATTTGGCCCTTTATGGTGGCCCGAAAACCATTGATAAAGATTTTCCCTGGCCCATATTCGACGAAAACGAAGTGAATGCTGTAGCCGAAATCGTTAAATCGGGAGTTTGGGCAAATCCAAATTGCGACGGACTTGTAGCCGAATTTGAAAAAGAATTTGCTGCATATTGTGGCGCAAAATATGCTATAACCTGCGTAAACGGTTCATTTGCGCTGCGATTGGCACTCATGGCATGCGGTGTGAAGCCAGGTGACGAAGTTATAATTCCACCTTATACTTTTATAGCAACTGCTTCAATCGTTGGCGAAGCCAACTGTGTACCGGTTTTTGCCGATATTGACCCTGATACCTACAACCTCGATCCGGTTGCTGTTGAAAAAGCTATTACACCGCGCACAAAGGCAATTATTCCGGTACATTTTGCCGGACAGGCCTGCGACATGGATGCAATAATGGCAATTGCCAAAAAATACAATCTGAAAGTAATTGAAGATACTGCGCATGCACATGGCGGCGAATACAAAGGTATAAAACTGGGAAGTATTGGCGATGCCGGATGTTTTAGTTTTCAGTCGTCGAAAAACCTGACCAGCGGAGAAGGTGGTATTGTGGTTACAAACGATGAGCAAATTGCAAATATGGTTGATTCGCTTCGCAATGTTGGTCGCGTAAAGGGCGGGCAGTGGTATGAACATCATTACCTCGGATGCAATTACCGCATTACCCAGTTGCAAACCGTTATTCTTTCGCACCAGTTGAAAAGGCTTGAGGAGCAAACGCAAATCAGGAACGAAAACGGACTTTACCTGAATTCGCTGCTCGAAAAAATTCCGGGAATCTCACCACTTACCCGCGGTCATGGAGAAACATTGCATACCTACCACCTGTTTATTTTCAGGTACGATAAAGCCTGTTTCAATAACCTTCCAAAAACAGAGTTTGCGAAAATGCTGGTGGCAGAAGGGGTTCCGTCTTTTATGGGATATCCTGAACCATTGTACAAACAGCCGGTATTTCAGAAGAAGAATTTTATGTGTTATTACGTTCCAGAGGAAATGGATTACTCCAAAGTACATTGTCCTGTAACCGAAAAAGCATGTTACGTAGAAGCAGTCTGGATATTACAACATGCCATGCTTGGAACAAAAGCTGATATGGAGAAATTTGCTGAAGCCATTCAGAAAATTCAAAAAATTGTAACCGAATAATATGGAATTCAAACGATTGCTTTCGCTTGATGCCTTCAGGGGATTTACCATTGCAGCAATGATTTTGGTTAATTTCCCCGGAAATGAAAACTTTGTTTTTTCACCATTGCAACATTCAAAATGGAATGGTATTTCAGCTACTGACCTTATTGCACCTTTCTTTTTGTTTATTGTTGGTGTTTCAATCGCATTTGCATACACCAAAAGAATGCAGGCCGGTGTTCAGCCCAAAGAAATGTACGCGAAGATTATTACCAGGGCGCTGAAAATATTTGCGGTTGGAATGGTGCTTAACCTGATGGGAATTTTGGGCGACTTTAGTTTCGAAGAATTGCGATGGACAGGAACTTTGCACCGTATTGCCATTGTTTTTCTGGTGTGTGGTCTGCTGTTTTTGCACACCGGCTGGAAAGTGCAGGCAATTATTGGGGCCACTGTTTTGGTGGGTTACTGGCTGGCAATGACGCTGATTCCTACTCCCGGTTACGATGTGCCAATGATGGAGCCGGGTGTTAATCTTGCAGCCTGGGTTGACAGTAAATATTTACCCGGCAAAATGTGGCAGGGAACCTGGGATCCGGAAGGAATTCTCAGTACTTTTCCATCAATAGTTACTGGAATTACCGGAATGTTGGCCGGAGCGGTTTTGCTCTCGAAAAAAACTCAGGAAATGAAGGTGATGGAACTGTTTACCATTGGATTTGTTGCTTTCATTGCTGGAATAGTTTGGAACTGGGTGTTCCCGTTAAACGAAAATCTGTGGACCAGTTCGTTTGTACTTTTTACTTCAGGTTTGGCAGCAATGACACTTGCAGGAAGCATATTTCTGGTTGATATTCTGAATTACAGAAAAATAGCAAACGCCGGAATTATTTATGGTTCAAATGCAATCACAATCTATGTTTTGGCCGATGTTTTAGGTTTGCTTTTCTATGGATTTCGTTTTGGTGGTGCAAGTTTGAATGAGCATTTTTTTAATACTTTCACTTCGTTTGGGGCGGCACCAAAAGTGGTGAGTATGGTTTATGCACTGCTTTATGTGGGTATTAACTTCATTCCTGCATATATTCTATATAAGAAGAAAATTTTCATCAAATTGTAAAAAACGGAATAACACCATTAACTGCAAAAAATGACAAATTCGGACAATCAAACCAATCAGCAAAATATTATAGTACCAATTATCCTGATTGGAGCGCTCTTTTTTATATTTGGATTTGTTACCTGGCTCAACGGAATTTTGATGCCCTATTTGCAGATTGCCTGCGAACTCACCAATTTTCAGGCAGCTTTTGTGGTTTTTTCGTTTTACATTTCTTATACATTAATGGCCTTGCCGTCCTCCAAAATTCTTGAAAAAACAGGTTTTAAACGGGGGATTATGTTGGGATTGCTCATTATGGCTGCGGGTACACTTGTTTTCATTCCTGCCGCCATGTACCGCACTTTCAGCATTTTTCTGATTGGTCTGTTTATCATGGGAACAGGTTTGGCGTTACTACAAACTGCGGTTAACCCGTACATCACCATTCTTGGCCCGCGCGAAACTGCTGCGGTACGTTTCAGTATCATGGGCATTTGCAATAATGTGGCAGGCGCAATTGGTCCGCTGGTGCTCGCTTATTATATTTTAAATGATGGCGATGCATTTATTGCAAGCATTAAATTAATGGGCGAAGCAGACAGGATTATAGCCCTCGATGGGCTTGCCGAAAGGGTAATCTGGCCATATTTAATTATGACAGTCGTTCTGATTATTCTGGGTTTTATGGTTAAATTCTCTCCTCTCCCTGATATTGATGAGGAAACGGAAGATATTGACGAAGAGGAAAACGATACTCGGACAAACATAATTCAATACCCACATTTGGTGCTCGGTGTTATTGCCCTTTTCTTTTATGTTGGTGTTGAAGTTATCGCCGGAAATACGATTGTGGGATATGGACTTTCGCTTGGTATTTCTGTAGATTCGGCAAAATCATATACTACAATGGTGATGGTTACCATGTTGGTTGGATATGTAATTGGAATTATCCTGATTCCCAAAATTCTTTCATACCGGAAAGTGCTGATTTCGTCAACCATTTTAGGATTGATTTTTTCGGTGTTTGCGTTGCTGGTCCCCCCGCATTTGTTTTTTATCATTCCCTGGCTCGAAATAAAATTGCCATACACGGTTATGTTTATTGCTTTGCTCGGACTTGCCAATTCCATGATTTGGCCTTCCATCTGGCCACTGGCCATTCACAAACTCGGACGGTTTATCAAACAGGGTTCGGCGCTGCTGATAATGGCCATTGCTGGAGGCGCCATTTTGCCCGTAGTTTGGGGACAACTTTCCGATATCTGGTCAGCCCGCGAAGCATACCTGATTTTAATCCCTTCGTACCTGATTATTTTGGGATATGCACTTTATGGGTATAAAATCGCTTCCTGGAGAAATATAAAGAAGACTGTAAATTAAAAAGTTTGGGTTCCAATTAAAAAGACAAATATAAAATTTGAATATTATATTTAAATATGTATATGTTTGCAAATAAATATTTGTATTAAAAATGGAATTTAAAAAGCTCGAAATAAAACCTGAAGGAAACTGGCTGAAAAGAACTCTTTGGTCTCAACACATTAAGAAAACAATGCTGTACATAACACTGGGAGCAATGGCAGGTTTTGTAATTTTTGTAATAACTGAACAAAGGCAAATTGCGGATTTAACTTCCGGCGAGATTGTGAAAAGCTTGCTCATGGGAGGTTTCTTTGGATTTTTTATTACGAATAGTCCCTGTGCAAGAAATAAGTGTTAAATCACTTTTTTTCGGTTAATTATTAAATAAAATATACTTCACTAAAATTCAATATAAACCACCTTGTCGAAGGATTTGCACCTGTTGGATCCCGAAATTCAGGAAGTTAAATCCGATATCATTTATTCAATTACTGATCTGGTAATCTCATACAGATAGAATGAGAAAGGGTAGCTCAATAGCCACCCTTTCAATGTTAACCCCCAAACACACAACATGGGAAGATTTCCCAAATGCTTTATAAAGAAAAATAAAATACACAACATAACCACATTTTTGAAAATGCCAGTTTAAACAAAAACATAATTTAAACATATTCGTTGTCCATTCCGCACGGAATGAATCCATTTCATGAATTTTTACGAACTGTCGATATTGGGATTCAATCTGCTATTCTTTGTTGTAAAATACTTTGTCGTAA
>DATITY010000503.1:0-3017 GCA_035467235.1 Draconibacterium sp.
CAGGAACACTGGGTAACCAACAATTTGCTGAACCTTGAATTAAAATACTGGGGAAGAAATGAGATACATTTCATTAACCTGGTAAAACAGCCGGGAGTTTTAACTACTGACAAACAGCCATTTGAGCTCGAATTACGACACAATAGCAATGACGATGAAGAGGAAATTCCATTTGTTGCGTTGGTTTCGTTTAAGTTAGATAGTTTGCAGGTTGCCGGAGTCGATTCGGTTCGATTTAAAGTTAAAAGCACTGATTATGATGGGAAGTTGGTTGAATTTAATGGTGTTTACAAATACGGTGAAAACAATTAAATAATTGTTGCTTTGTTCTGAAAAGGTGTCTGAAAGGGCACCTTTTTTTTCACATTTTAGTCGTCATCCGACTCAAAGTCGGGTGACGACTAAAAGTCGCAACCAAAATCATTTGTTGTCTCATTCCATTTGTTTTATTTTGGTGCCGAATACAAATCAATTCAAATCAAAATGAAAAAAGTAGCACTTATTTCGCTGGCAATTTTTCTTTTTTTCAGCTGTACAAAAAAAGAAACTGTTTCAATTTCAAAAAATTACATTCCTGAAACTCCTAAATTAGCTTCCGATATTATGACTCCCGAGGTTTTATGGTCGTTCGGCAGAATTGGGGAATCTCAGGTTTCTCCTGACGGACAGATGGTTTTATTTACTTTAACCTGGGTCAATATTGAAGAGAATAAATCGTACCGCGATATTTATTCAATTCCGGTTTTAGGGGGCGAACCAAAAAACCTTACTAATTCGGCAGGTAACGAATTTAATGTTGAGTGGCGGCCGGATGGCAAGAAAATTGGTTTTCTGACTTCAGTTTCCGGTTCTGTTCAAATGTGGGAAATTAATCCGGATGGAAGTAAACCTGAACAAATTTCTGATATTCCGGAAGGAATTTCGGGTTTTAAATATTCACCCGATCAATCAAAAATATTCTATTTGAAAAGTGTAAAACTTGACCAAAGTGTGAACGACCTTTTCCCCGATCTGCCAAAAGCAAATGCCAGGCTTGAAAACGATATTATGTATCGTCACTGGGACAGCTGGCACGATTACACCTACAATCACATTTTCATTGCCGATTATTCGAAAGGAAAAATAAAAGGTGGAAAAGATATTCTGGAAGGTGAAAGATTTGATTCTCCAAACAAACCTTTCGGCGGAAACGAGCAGATAGCCTGGAGTCCCGATGGAAAAACAATTGCTTACACCTGCAAGAAAAAAACGGGCAAGGAATATGCAATTTCAACCAACACGGATATTTATTTGTACAATGTTGAAACCGGAAATACGGTTAATTTTACTTCCGGGATGATGGGTTACGACCAGAATCCGGTGTTTTCGCCTGATGGAAAGAAACTGGCATGGGAAAGTATGGAACGCGATGGTAATGAAGCGGATAAAGTGCGTTTGTTTGTTGCTGATTTAGAAACCAGCGAAAAAAGGGATTATTCAGCATCATTTGATAATAATGTTGCCGGCCTGAACTGGAGTGCCGACGGGAAATCAATTTATTTCATCAGCAATATTCTGGCAACTGAAGAAATTCACCGGCTCGATTTGACAGATGGTTCAATTGCCCGGCTAACCGATGGGGTTCATGATTATCTGAATGTTGCTGTTGCCGGTGATAAACTGGTGGCTCAAAAAGTTTCCATGTCGCAACCGGCTGAAATTTACCGGGTTGACCCGGTTACAGGAAAAGATGAAGCGCTGACCTCTATTAATAAGGGAATTCTGGATCAGCTGACTTTCGGGAAAATAGAGGAACGCTGGCTGGAAACCACCGATGGAAAGCAGATGCAAACCTGGGTGATTTACCCGCCGCATTTCGATCCTTCAAAAAAATATCCCACACTACTTTATAATCAGGGCGGACCGCAAAGTACCGTCAGCCAGTTTTGGTCGTACCGATGGAATTTCCAGATGATGGCGGCCAACGGATATATTATTGTAGCGCCCAACCGCCGTGGTTTGCCGGGTTTTGGTCAGGAATGGAATGCACAGATTTCGAAAGATTACGGCGGTCAGAACATCAAAGATTTGCTAACTGCAATCGATGAGGTTTCGAAGGAACCATTTGTGGATAAAGATAAACTTGGCGCAGTTGGAGCGAGTTACGGTGGATATTCTGTTTTGTACCTTGCCGGAAATCACGAAAAAAGATTCAAGGCATTTATTGCACACGACGGTATTTTTAACTTCGAACACATGTACACGTCAACCGAAGAAATGTGGTTTGTGAACTGGGATTACGGTGGCGCTTACTGGGATAAAACAAACGCTGCAGCGCAACGTTCATACTCTTTTTCTCCGCATAAATTTGTGCAAAACTGGGATACCCCGATTTTAATTGTTCAGGGTGAAAAGGATTACCGTGTACCTTCAGAACAGGGGATGGCAGCTTTTAATGCCGCGATTATGAAAGGTGTTCCGGCGCAATTGCTTTATTTTCCCGAAGAAAATCATTGGGTTTTACAACCTCAGAATGGAATTTTATGGCAGCGGGTTTTCTTTAATTGGCTGGATAGGTATTTGAAATAGTGTCTTTTAGTGGTCACCCAACTCAAAGTCGGGTGACCACTAAATCGTATTTTATCTTTCATAAGCCCCAATAATCTCATCAATACTTTTATTAATATCTTCGTTCACTATCTGCCAGTCCTTGTTGTTTTTATACCAGGCAATGATTTCTTTTACTCCCTGTGAAAATGGAATTTTACAATCATATTCAGGAACAAGTTTTTTGATTTTTGAATTGTCAAAAATTACCGAATGTGATTTGTCACCAAGTAAACCTGCACCATGTTCAGGATTATATTTTGCAATAAAATCGGATGGAATATGAACTGCGTTCAGCGGAACTCCCAGTTCATCTGCCATCATTTGGTAAATCTGGTTCCATGTCAGTAGTTCATCGGAAGTAATGTGGAAAGCTTCACCAATCGCTTCCCTTTTCCCGAATAAACCAACAAAGCCAACTGCAAAATCGG
>DATITY010000504.1:0-8729 GCA_035467235.1 Draconibacterium sp.
CGAAGAAAACTGTCGGCAGGTAATTTTTCTTCCAGGTTGGTCATGCTGGTTTTAGTAATAATCCTTTTCTTGTCGGTATAAATCTGCACATATTCACTTAACCCTTCGATGTATAAAATTTCATTTAAATTAACTTTTATCACCCGTTTGTTTTCTTTAACATAAATATATGCGTCTTCCTGTTGCTGATTAACGTCTGAAACCGGGGCTGAAATCTGTACCTCTTCCTGGGTAACCTGGTAATATTTATTGATCGATTTCAGAAACCGCTCGAATGTGATGGGTTTTAAAAGATAATCAATCACATCGAACTCAAAACTGTCGAGGGCATACTCGCGATAGGCAGTGGTGATGATTACTTTGGGCGGATTTTTCAGAATTTTCAGAAATTCGATACCCGTAATCTGGGGCATCTGAATATCCATAAACATTAAATCGACTCTCTTATCCCGCAACTCCTGCATTGCTTTCATGGCATCAGCACATTCGGCAACAATTTCAAAATTTTCGAGCTTACTGATATGACTTCGCATTAAATCGCGTGCGAGAGGCTCATCGTCAATAATAAGACATTTTGTTTTCATTCGTGGCTTTTGTTTTCTGTAATGTAATTAATACGTAAGGTTTTATTTTATTTGTTACAATCTGTCAGTTAAAAATTTCCAAACTCAATTCAGCAAAATTAGCATCCACATTTTCAATAATACGGTGCTTCGATGGAAAATTAAACATCAGTCGTTTCTTCGTAATTTCAGTTTCTTCATTTTTTATCAACCGAAAATCTTCTTCACTCCAAAATGTGAATGTCATAAGCAGGTATTTTTTCTCAGCTTTTATTATGACTGTACTTTCGAATGAATTGTTACATTGATAAATTAATTTTATTGCAATATTGATAAACGGAAGCAATAAAAGCGGCGGACAAACATGTACCTGGAGATTTCCGTTTACGATTAAATTGCTTTTTAAACGACTTCCTATCGCGTGTTTATGAATGTCGAGAAAATCGCTGATGAGTTTTACTTCAAGATTCAGAGGTATCAATTCATCTTTCACGTTAAAAAGAAATTGATTCAGGAAATTTGAAGTTTTTATTATCATCTGTGGAAGTTTTTCAGGTTCCTTTTCGGTAATTATTTCCAACTCCTCGACCAATGTGAGAATAAGCCTGGGTTGCAACTGGTAACGGTAAATTTCGAGTTCGGTTTCCATTTTAATTTGCATCAGCCCGGCAGTTTGATTTTTTGTAGCGTACCACGACTGACCAACTTTAATGGCAAGAAAAACCAAGATAATGAAATGATTTCCAATCCCACTGATAATAATATTTGCTGGGTTTAAATATCCCGGGGTGAAGGATTTGGTTTCGTCGAATATTTTAAAAACCAGCTCGTTGCTGACAACCAACTCAATTACTGAAAAAAATACCAGAAAAACAGATCCACCCACCAATGCAAGCCAAAATTTTCCTTGAAAAAAAGTTTTGGGCAGCAGCCAATATGCAATAATATAGGTATGTATAACAAATATTGGCAATGTAATAATGTAATACATCATCCACACAAAATACGCATGGACGCCACTTCCAATACTTTGTACAATGGTGAACGAAACTATCCACGTCAGCCAAAATGCCGAATGCAGCAGTATTTTATTTTTATCAATATGCAATTTATATGTTTTCAATGTCCTGTTTTAATTCGAGATATACTTTAAACGAGTTATCGCTATCCCATATTTTCATTTTGTATCCGCCGGTATTGTACATGATATCCAGCCGTTTTCGAAGATGTTTTAACTGAACATCATTTTTGTTTTTACTTGCCTTGTTATCAGGTTTGCTGTTTTCAACCAAAATCATAGTTTTCTCAGGTTCCGAATTAATTTCAACTTTTATCCACGGCGAACCGGCATCCAGACTGCTGCCATGTTTAAAACAGTTTTCAATCAGAAAAAACAAAACCATCGGTGGTATTTTGCGCGACTTCAAATCTCCATTTATTGTCAGATTCACCTTTAAGCGATCGCCATATCTCAGCTTTTCAAGTTGAATATAATTTCTTACCAACTCAATTTCACCTGACAGATCAACATATTCCTTTTGAATTTCGTCGATAATATATTTTAGCACAATTTTAATACGGCCAATTACTTCGATGGTTTTAGCAGGATTTAACAGCGAAATTGCATATAAGTTATTTATGGTGTTAAACATAAAATGAGGATCAAACTGCGATTGAAACAATCTGCGTTGAGCCTCTTTGGTTTGAATTGTGACCAGCTTTCTGATTTCTTCGGCATGAACATAGTCTTTAATGAATTTGGCAATACAAAAAAGTGCAACAATAAATGTCATGTCTTTTGTGTTAACTGCAATAAACCGCAAATTAAACAGTCCCCTGCTTTCAATATTTTCAGGCGAAATTGAGGAGTAAAAGATCTGGTCGGAAACTACAAGTTTTAAAGCGGAGAATGCAATACCAATCAATGGAAAAAGGAAGAAAAACCATACAATTTTTTTTGACAGCAGAAATTCAGGAATAAGTAAAAAAATAGTAATGTAAGCGTAACCAAAAAAGAACAAAGCATTAATAAACGTAATCCACAGCGAATTAAGAAAACTTTCGTTGTTTCTCTGAACAAATAAAATTACAGCAAAAGTTAGTAACGTAAACAAAAAAAACATCGTGTGCCTTAACAAACGAAACTTAAAATTATTATTATATAAAAAACCGTTCATTTGATTACAGCTTGATTTCCATATTAAAATCTGACATTAAATGGTTTTCAAAATTACAAGCCAAAAATATTTGTTTTAATCGATTTTAGCATAAAACGCAAAAGCCCTCCGTCCAACGACGGAAGGCTGTGATTTTCATAATTTCTATGAAAAAATTGCGCTGTTTAAAAATCTATCTTTAAAAATTTGCCTGATATTCTTCGTTAACAAGTTTTGGGAAATAGCAGGCAATCAATCCAAGCAATTCTTCTTCCGACTTCTTGTTTGTACAAATTACCCGTTGTGCAAAATAATTCACCCGATCCAACCTGGCATCCATTTCTTCTTTTGGCAATGTCTGAAACCTGTTTTCAATTTTCTTTACTCCAAAAACACCTTTGTTGCAGGAATATTGAATTTCAAAATCGTCGGTACGAACAACAAAAGTTGTACAATTTTCTTCTTTCACCAAACCAACGCGTACGGCATTGCTGGTGTTTTCGTACATGAGATCATAGGTTGTAACCTTTTCGTCGTTAATTACCATTGGTGCATCCGATACCATTATGGTATATTTACCAAATTCGGTTAATGAGTTTCCAGTTAAGGCTTGTCCGTCTTTAATTTTTGCAGAAGCTCCAAGGCTTACAAGTGCTACGCAAATTGTCAGAATAAAAAGTTTTGTTTTCATGATATTAAATGTTTAATGTTTTATGATTCAAATTTATGGAACATACAAACACCATTTATTTTTATTCAATGTTCAGCAATTGAATGAATACCAATGGATGTTTTTTTGCGGCAAATCAGGTTTACACCCGTTGATTGCTGATTTGATGCGGTTGACATTAAAAACTGGCATTTCGCAGACTGAATTGTGCATTTTATAGTTATTTTGAAGGTGAATTGTGCTTTTTCATACTTCTTATTCTATATGAAAACACAATTTTTTTTACATTTATAATAGCTATTTTTACTCCACGATTTAAATCATTATTATCATTTATGAAACCAATTCAAAATCAAATCATCTCAATTGTATTTTTTATTTTGCTTTTATCCTGTAATCAACGGGAAAAAAAAAGTTACATTCAATATGTTGATCCATTGATTGGAACAGCTAAGGCCAACACCGAGTCTGTAAAACTCCGGCCCGGCGACAGGGTAAACAACGGGCAGACCATTCCGGCAGTTACCGCACCTTTTGGAATGACACAATGGGTACCTCAAACCCAGCCTACTGAAAAAAAATGTGTGTCGCCTTTCTACTTCGGCACCACCTATATCCAGGGTTTCAGGGCAACTCACTGGCTCAGCGGATCGTGTGTTCAGGATTATGGTTCGTTTACCGTTTTCCCGACCAATGTTACTGACGACTTCAGGTTTTTGCCCAACCAAAGGAATACTTATTATCTGATGAACAACGACACGCTCTCGCCTGCTTATAATTCGGTGCTTTTTCCGGAAATGAGCATTATGACCGAAATTACAGCTACCAAACGTGCAGGTTTCTTCAAATTTTCGTGGCTTGACCCGAAAAATCCAACCATAATTATCGACGTAAACAGCGACGAAGGCGAAGGTTATATTAAAATCGATGTTGAAAACCAGGAAATTGTCGGGTACAATCCGGTACACCGCATTTATAACGGAAGTGGAAAATCAGCCGGATTTGCAGGATATTTCGTGGCCCGGTTTGACAAGGATTTTACAAAATACGGAACCTTTGCCGGAATGGATTTTACACACGGAACAACCGAGCAAAAAGATAAAAACGAAATTGGTGCTTATGTCACATTTCCGCTGAATGAGGATGCCGTGATTTATTTGAAAATGGGGACTTCGTTTACCAGTATTGAAAATGCCCGTAAAAATCTGGAAACCGAAATTCCGGACTGGGATTTTGAAAGAACAAAAACCAACCTCGAAAAAAGATGGAACGAAGTTTTAGGTAAAATCGATGTTGAAGGAGGTTCAGAAGAGGATTATACGAAATTTTACACGGCGATGTATCACGCACTCATTCATCCGCGGCTTTTCAGCGATGCAAACGGAGAATACCCGGGATTTGCCGATGACACAACTATTCATAAAGCTGATGGTTTTGAATATTACGATGACATGTCGAACTGGGATATTTTCCGCGCACAAATGCCACTGCTGAGCATTATCGCCCCAAAAGAATACAACGACATGGTAAAATCGCTTGTCGTTAAAGCCGAACAGGGAGGCTGGCTGCCTATTTTCCCGATGTGGAACAGTTACACTTCAGCAATGATTGGCGACCACAGTACAGCAATAATTGCCGATGCTGCCATGAAAGGATTCGAATTCGACCTCGATACGGCATACAAATACATGCGAAAAAATGCCTTTGAAACGCCTGATAACATGGAGGACTACATTGATGGAAAAGGAAGACGGGCGCTGATAAGTTATATCCAGCTAGGGTATATTCCGCTCGAAGATGAAGTTTTGGAGGCTTTCCACAAACGCGAACAGGTTTCGCGTACCATTGAATATGCATACAATGATTGGGCAGTGGCGCAGGTTGCAAAGAAATTAGACAAAACTGCCGATTACAAAGAATTGATGGGCCGCTCGCTAAACTATCAGAATGTCTTTGATCCCGAAAAAGGATGGGCTTGCGGACGATTTGCCGACGGCACTTTTACCGGTGAGTTTGATGCCAACGACGACATGTTTTACATTACCGAAGGAACACCAAAACATTACACTTTTTATGTGCCTCACGATGTCGATGGTTTAATGGAATTGATGGGTGGCATAGAAAAATTCAAGACCGAATTAAATCATTTAATCGACAATAATGAATACTGGCACGGAAACGAACCAAGTCACCAGATTCCCTATCTGTTTAATTATGTGGGCGACTGGAAAAAGACTCAGGAAACTGTTAAATATTTACTGCGAACAGAATACGGTACCGGCCCGGGTGGAATTTCAGGTAACGATGATGCAGGACAAATGTCGGCATGGTATGTTTTCGGTGCCTCAGGATTTTACCCGGTTTGCCCTGGCAGTAATGAATACCAACTCTCCTCTCCTATCTTCAGTAAAGTAACTTTTAACCTAGATAAAGAATACTACCCCAGTGGAAAATTTATTTTAGAAACTGAACCGGGTAATAACATGAATTCGTTTTCGAAAGTAAAACTGAACGGAAAAGAAATAGAACCGGTGATTACGCAAGACGATTTGCAAAAAGGCGGTAAACTGGAGTTTTTGATTAAATAATCATGGGAAATTCTCAAAAAACAAATTCATCCAAACGCTGTTTGTATTTCATAAACAATTAATAAAGAAAAGCAATGTTTGGATTATTTAAAAAGAAAACAGTAGTTGAGAAACTAAATGATAAATACGATCAACTGATGAAAGAAAGTTTTGAACTATCGAAAATAAACCGGAAAGCCAGTGATGAAAAATACGCTGAAGCAGATTTAATTTTAAAGGAGATTGAAAAACTAACTACTACAAAATAAAATTTTATCGCAAAACTTAAATTAATTTCATTCCTGAAATGAATTATAAAAGTTATGCAACCATGAAATACATTTTAATTCTGGCAACAATAATTGTGCTGTCCTGCTGCGCCACACAAAAACAGACAACTACAAACCCTCAAATTTACTGGGTAAACAGTTTAAAAGTGTCGTGTACAGGAGTTGCCCCGATGCAATGCCTGCAGGTTCAGAAAAATGAATCCATTGAAAAAGGCAAATGGCAGAATTTCTATTCAACCATCGAAGGATTTAAATTTGAAGCAGGTTACGTTTACAAATTATCGCTTACTGAAGAAAAAATCAATCCGCTGCAAGTTCCTGTCGATGGTTTGTCGATAAAATATACCTTGGTTGAAGTATTGGAAAAAAAGCCCGACCCAAAATTCCGTATTCACGATATATGGGCGCTGGAAGCAATTGACAGCCAGATTGCGGAAAGACCGGACGAAAACGACCGGATGCAAACACCATCAATCGAAGTTAATCTTACCGAAATGAGAATCATGGGAACAGATGGCTGCAACAATTTTTTCGGTCCCATTAAAAATATTGAAGATAATGAACTGAACCTTGGTCCTTTGGGAGCAACCATGAAAATGTGTTTTAACATGGATATTCCCAACAAATTCAACACGGCTATCAATAAAGTCAGTAAATACAAAATTGAAAATCTGAAATTGTATTTTTTTGATAATGAAGGAACTGAACTTCTAAGGTTTAAAAAGGTGGATTAAAATGTTGTAATCGTTTTAACCCTTCTGTTAAACTTATCTTTGGTGTATAACCCAGCATTTTTTTTGCCATAGAAATATCAAACCAATGGTGGGTTGTAAGTTCATGGATTGTAAACCGTGTCATGAATGGTTCTGATTTGAGTTGAAAAATAAGATGAATTCCTTCAAGTATCCAGGCAATAAATAGCGCCAAATTTTTCGGGACAGTTTTTTGTACTGGTTTTATTCCGGCTGTTGCCAAAACAAAATTTATAAAATCCCAAATCAGAATCGGTCTTCCATTGGTAATAAAAAATGCTTTTCCGCAACAAGCCTGATTATCATCAAGCGCTTTTATTGCAAGAAGCTGGGCATCAATGAAATTATCGATATAAGTAGTGTCGATCCAGAATTTTCTTCTTCCCGGTTTTCTTAATTTACCGGCTTTTGCCCGTTTTAAAATGCCAGGTATCAGTTGTGTATCTCCCGGCCCCCAAACCAAATGCGGACGTAAGGAAATGGTTTTTAAGGTATCGCAATTTGCCTGTAAAACAAGTTGTTCGGCAAGCGCTTTTGTTGCAGTGTAATGAGAAATAGGTTTTTTGGGATAATTAACTGATTCATTAACGTCCTGAAGATTTGAACCACCAAAAATAACACTGGCAGAACTGGTAAAAATCAGTTTACCAACTCCTTGCTTCATGCAGGCATTAATAACATTTTTAGTTCCCAAAACATTGGTTTTATAATAATCGGAATATTTACCCCAAATGCCCACTTTGGCAGCCACATGAAAAACTGTATCAATTCCTTCGCAAGCCTTTTCAATTTCAGCAGGATTGGACAAATCTCCCCGAAAAGATGTAATTCCAAGTTCTAAATGTTGAGTATAACTTTTTCTTGAGAATGATGAAACTTCATATCCTGATTCGACCAAACGCCTGACCAGCGCCAGCCCGATAAAACCTCCCCCACCTGTAACCAATACTTTCATCTCATTTGTTTTTGCACCCAAACTGCCAGTTTTTCACGAAATATTTTTGCATTGTGGCGGGGATCAACCGGAAATTTTTTAAGAAATAAAACAATCCTGATTTCCTTTGTCACAGGATTCGATGCTGACAAATCAAGCAATTCCTTTCTCAGTTTTTCAGTTCTTTTTATTCCGGAAACCATTTCAATATAAATTACGGGTACATGTTCATTTTGAAATTTAACACCAACCAGCGCCGACCTGGAAACCATTGGATGCTGATTTATAACAGATTCACAAGGAATTGTAAAAAGTGTAGTGTTTTTTGTTACCACCCTTTGTGATTTCCGGCCATAAAACCAAATCCTACCCTTTTCATCCAAACGTCCCAAATCGCCGGTACGGTGCCAGCGCTTTTCTGAGCCTCTTTCAAAAATTTTGGATTTCAGGTTGGCTTTTTCATTTGCAAGGTATTCCTGGGAAACATTTAGTCCGCAAACCACGATTTCACCAACTTCTCCGGTTTTCATTATTTGCGCGTTTTCCCAAAATTCAATTGATTCATCTGAAATGGCAATAATTTGCAAATCAATGTCTTTCAACGGGTATCCCACACAAATTCCCTGAAAGAGGTTCTGCTTATTTTCATAAATTTTGAGTAGTTCTTGATCGCAAATATCGGTTACGGGTAACGCTTCGGTAGCTCCGTAAGGAGTATGGATTTCGGAGGATTCGGGAAGCAGCATTTTGAAATCGCGCAGAACAGTTGGAGAAACCGGCGCTCCGGCTGTCATTAC
>DATITY010000505.1:0-3355 GCA_035467235.1 Draconibacterium sp.
ACCACCGTAATGCGTTTTAATAAACTCGAAAAAGAGTTAAACTGGTACATGGAACGGATGTAATCTCCGGATCATATTCAATACATTTATACTGAGTAATGGATAATATGTGCCAATAAAATTTAGTTGGCAACAGGCAAAATTGCAGTTGGCAAGTCCTTTTTCTCCCAAATGTTCGGGACCAAATGCTTTTTTCCAACTTACATACATGTATAAATTTATCCCGTTTGGGTTAATTGAAAGAGCGATTTTCATGGAATAACGAAAATCGCTCTTTTTTAATGACTCAAAATAGAAGGCATTGAATGTGTGAATTACATAACTCTTTTAAAAATTTATGTAACAATTCTCAGTTTAAACAAGCAGATCTTTGTCGGAATATTAAAAACATAAATCAATGAAAAATTTAAGAATGAGTTTACTGGTGGTTTTAAGTGCCACGTTCATTTTTACGGGCTGTTCTTCGTGGAATAAAACCCAGAAGGGAGCAGTAGTTGGAACCACAGCTGGTGGCGCTGCGGGCGCAGTTATCGGCAGAGCTTCGGGCAATACTGCCCTGGGCGCAATTATCGGGGCTGCCGTTGGCGGCGCTTCAGGCGCTGTAATTGGCAGGCAAATGGACAAACAGGCCGAAGAAATAGCAAAATCAGTACCCGATGCAAAAGTTGAACGCGTTGGCGAAGGCATTGTTGTAGAATTTAGCAGCAATGTATTGTTTGGTTTCGATAAATCGGGTTTATCAAATGAAGCAAAATTGAACCTTGACAAACTGGTTACCGTGTTGGATAGTTATGCAGAAACGAATATTGAAATACAGGGACATACTGACAGCAAAGGCAGTGAAGTGTATAACCAGGATTTATCGGAACAACGTGCACGTACAGTTTCTTCTTATTTAACTAATAAAGCGATAAGTGCAAACCGCTTAACAGTTAAGGGATTTGGCGAATCATTGCCAAAATACGAAAATGATACAGACAATGGCCGTACACAAAACCGCAGGGTAGAGTTTCTGATAACTGCCAACGAAAAAATGAAAGCTGAAGCAGAAAAAAACGCTTCAAATTAATTACATATACTTTAAATAATTAGAATGAAAACAAGACAAGTTTCTTTGATTTTGATTTTTACACTTTTGGTTTCTACGGCAATGGCACAAAGTGATGTTATTGGAAAAACATCGTTTGCTGTTCTCGGGGGTGTTAATTTTCAAAATTTGAATGGTGAAGATAATAGTGGCAACAAACTCGAAAATGATTTAATCGTTGGTTATCACTTCGGTGTAAATGCCCAGATTCCCGTTGCTCCACAGTTTTACTTTCAGCCGGGACTGCAGTTCAGTACAAAGGGTGCGGAAAATACGGTGAGCGCATTAACAAGCACTTACAAACTATCGTACGTCGAACTGCCTTTGAATTTTGTGTATAAAGCACTGTTGGGCAATGGCTATTTTATGGTTGGATTAGGGCCGTACGTGGCTTACGGAGTTGGTGGAAAAGCCACTTATGAAGGCGGTTCCACTTCTTCTGAGTCAGATATTAAATTCAAAAACGAAATAGTATCAGGCGATCCTTTAACTACAGTTTATGTTAAACCCTTTGATGCCGGTGGAAATATTTTCTTCGGTTATGAACTGGCAGGTGGATTATTTATGCAATTGAATGCACAACTTGGAATGATTAACATTAAGCCAGATCATTATCTTTATCCTGATGATAATTCTACGCTTAAAAACACCGGTTACGGTCTTTCGCTTGGTTACAGATTTTAATAATAAACAAAACAGGTAATAATAAAGTCCGTGTCAGAAAATGACATGGACTTTTTTTTCTAATAATTTCTAATATTTTCCAAATACGTGAATTATACAACTATCTCCTTTAAATGTATAACAATAGAGATTAAAGAAGGCTACACCTTTGCGTCCTAAATCACATTTTAAATTAAAATTCTAAGAAAATGAAAAAACCAAATCATTTAGTAGTTTTTGCCATTGCTTCGGTTGTCTTTTTTTCAGGTTGTAAAAAAGACGATTATGAAGCAACAATTGGCGTATGTCCGTTGGTGGTATCGACAATCCCTCTCGACAAGGCCATCGATGTACCACTTAATCAGGTAATTTCAGCCACCTTTAATGAAAAGATGGCTCCTGAAACAATCAACCAGGAATCTTTTATTATTCAACAGGGCACAACAGCAATCACCGGAACAGTTGCATACAGTGGATTAACTGC
Organism: Draconibacterium sp.; assembly: GCA_035467235.1. Lineage (GTDB taxonomy): Bacteria > Bacteroidota > Bacteroidia > Bacteroidales > Prolixibacteraceae > Draconibacterium. Next base: position 2,235 of record DATITY010000505.1, read on the forward strand.
AACGTTTATTCCATCGGTTCCACTATTACCGAATGTACTTTATTCGGGTACGATTAAAACGCTTTCCAAAGATTTATTGGGACAATCGTTAATGGAAGATTACAAGTGGTCGTTCACAACCATTGCACAGGTAACTTTGTCTTCAAATCCTGCAATTGGAGGAACAACCAGCGGAGCAGGCACATTTAAAAAGGACTCCGCAATTAATTTAGTCGCCACTGCCAATGCGGGTTATTCATTTATTAACTGGACCCAAAACGGAACTCCGGTTTCAACAACTCCGGTTTATCAGTTTACAATGAACGGGAACAAAGCTTTGGTGGCAAACTTCACTTTACAACTTGTAGTTGGCTTATCATCGAATCCGGCTGAAGGCGGAACCACAACCGGTGCCGGTTCATATACTCCAGGCGCAAATGTTACCGTAACTGCAACACCGAATACCGGATATAAATTTACAAACTGGACTGAAGGTCTGACCATAGTATCTACCGATGCAACTTATGCTTTTCAGTTGAATGCAAGCAGAAACTTAGTTGCCAATTTTACTGCAATAACTACGGAAACCTTTACATTAAATGTAACTGCTGTCAATGGAACTGTTTTGAAAGTTCCGGTTAAAACCGCTTACAATAGTGGTGATGTTGTTGTTCTTACTGCAACACCTGAAACAGGCTTTACTTTTACCGGCTGGACCGGAGATGCAACAGGTTCTCAGAATCCATTGTCGGTTACCATGAATGCGAATAAAAATATAACCGCAAACTTCACGGAGAATCTACCTAACACTTTCACCTTAAATGTGACAGCATTTAATGGTAGTGTTTTAAAGGATCCAAATTTAAATGCTTACAATAATGGTGATATCGTTCTTCTAACCGCGACGCCAAATTCAGGATATACATTTACCGGTTGGAGCGGCGATGCAAATGGTTCACAAAATCCATTGTCTGTTACCATGAACGATAATAAAAACATTACAGCGAACTTCACTGCTCAAAATCCAATTGGTCCAATAGTAGTATTGGGTACAGCAGGTGATTTTTCCATCTTAACAAAATCAGGTATTTCGTCAACAGGTATTACTTCTGTTCAGGGCGATATTGGTGTAAGTCCGGCAG
>DATITY010000506.1:0-6146 GCA_035467235.1 Draconibacterium sp.
AGATTGCTCAGGAGATTGGAGAAATTAACCGCCACTTTGAAGAAGTTGGGAAAGAATACATTTTAATTGGACCCGGGCGTTGGGGTTCGCGCGACCCGTTTACCGGGATTCCCGTTTTCTGGGCAAATATTTCTAAAGCACACATCATTGTCGAAATGGGATTACCCGAATATCAGATTGATGCATCACTTGGCTCCCACTTTTTCCATCATGTAACATCAATGAATGTTGGGTATTTCTCGGTGCCATATAATGCACAAAACTCAAAACTCAAAATTGAAGTTTTAAAATACCAGAAAATCATCAGGGAAACCGAATTTGTAAAACATGTTGAATTTAACAAACCGCTCACAATATTAATGAACGGGAGAGAAAGAAAAGCACTTATTCACTGCTGATTGTGTTAAAATGAAAGCTGATTTGTTAATTTATTTTCAATCTGTTGTCAAATAGTTTTCTAAAATATTTGCAATTCACATTATAAATTATCTTTGTCCGTTGGAAAATTTTTTCAATTTATAAACAAACTAAAAATCTGAGATAAATAAATTTTGTAAATCTAATCCGTAACGTTTGTTACACAAAAATTATCAACCTATGAGTAACATTTTCTTATTAGTTCCATTGGCTTCAATTCTGGCGTTGGTTTTTGCCTGGTTCTTTTTCAAATCGATGATGAAGAATTCAGAAGGTACCGACCGGATGAAGGAAATTGCGCAGTATGTGCGCGAAGGTGCAATGGCCTACCTGAAAAGGCAATACAAGGTGGTGGGAATTGTTTTTCTTATTCTCGTTGTTTTGTTGACAATCATGGCCTATTTCGGGGTTCAGAACCCGTTTGTGCCGATTGCATTTTTAACCGGTGGTTTCTTTTCCGGGTTGTGTGGTTTTCTGGGTATGAAAACAGCAACCTACGCTTCCGCACGTACAGCACACGGCGCTTCCCAATCGTTAAACAAGGGGTTGCAGGTTGCTTTCCGCAGCGGCGCCGTAATGGGATTGGTTGTTGTGGGTTTTGCACTGCTCGACATTGCAGCGTGGTACCTGTTCCTTACCAATGTTATTTTTACACCTGAGCACATGGCAAACGGCTTGCATTTGGCCGGTTTAACTTTTGTTCATGAAAATACCTCTGAACACCAGAAATTAATTGAAATTACAACCACCATGTTAACCTTCGGAATGGGTGCATCAACACAAGCTTTGTTTGCCCGCGTTGGAGGTGGTATTTATACAAAAGCTGCCGATGTTGGTGCCGACCTTGTAGGAAAAGTTGAAGCAGGAATTCCTGAAGATGATCCCCGCAACCCTGCAACGATTGCAGATAACGTAGGTGATAACGTGGGCGATGTTGCCGGTATGGGAGCCGACCTTTATGAAAGTTACGCAGGTTCAATACTTGCAACTGCAGCGCTTGGTGCAGCACTTCCGGCAATTGCTCTATCGGAATTGGGAATAGATCCTATTAAAGCTGTAACAGCTCCTATGATTGTTGCCGCAATCGGAATTATTCTTTCGATTGTTGGAATATTTATGGTTCGTACGAAAGAATCAGCTACTCAGAAAAATTTATTAAATGCGCTGCTGATTGGTACCGGCGGAAGTTCATTGTTGATCCTTATTGCAATGGCTGGAATGGCATATACAGGTTGGGTAACCTGGGGTGTATTTGGTGCTGTGGTAATTGGTTTGGCTGCCGGTGTAATTATTGGGCAGGCAACAGAATATTTTACTTCAGATGAATATGGCCCGACAAAAGGTATTGCAAAACAAGCCAATCAAGGTCCGGCTACTACTATAATTGACGGACTTGCAGTTGGTATGTATTCTACCTGGATTCCTGTTGTTACTATTGTACTGGGAATTATGGGTTCATTTTGGGCTGCCGGTGGAGCAACTCATTTTGCAATGGGTGTTTACGGTATCGGATTTGCCGCCGTGGGAATGCTTTCAACACTTGGAATTACTTTAGCTACCGATGCTTTTGGCCCAATTGCTGATAATGCCGGTGGAAACGCTGAAATGTCGGAATTACCAAAAGAAGTCCGCGAAAGAACAGATGCACTTGATATGCTTGGTAATACAACTGCTGCTACAGGAAAAGGATTTGCAATTGGTTCAGCAGCTTTAACTGCGATGGCGCTTATTGCAGCCTACATGGAAGAAGTCAGGTTGTGGTTTGGTAAAATTGCAAAAGCCGGCGAAGGTTTTGTTACAAAAGGAGAATATGTTTTTTATAATGATGTGGTTCCCACTGTTGGTGAAGGCATGAAAGCAGTGCAGATTTCAACAGCATCGGTAAAAGAGTTGGCCGCATCGTATGATGTAACACTTTTTAATCCGTTGTTTTTAGGAGGATTGTTCCTTGGCTCGATGATGGCGTTTATTTTTAGCGCTATGACAATGAAAGCTGTTGGACGTGCTGCCGGTGCGATGGTTGATGAAGTTCGCCGTCAGTTCCGCGAAATTAAAGGTATCATGGAAGGCACAGCCGTTCCTGAATATGCAAAATGCGTTGAAATTTCAACAAAAGGTGCCCAAAAGGAAATGTTATTGCCTTCTTTGATTGCAATTATTGTACCTGTGGTCGTTGGTGCAACTATGGGTGTTGCCGGAGTTATCGGACTTTTGGCAGGTGGATTAACTTCTGGTTTTACACTTGCTGTGTTTATGAATAATGCAGGTGGTGCATGGGACAATGCCAAAAAATTTGTTGAAAAAGGAAATTATGGCGGAAAAGGAAGCGATGCTCACAAAGCAGCCGTTGTTGGTGACACAGTTGGCGATCCGTTTAAAGATACTGCCGGCCCGTCATTAAATATCCTGATTAAACTTATGACAATGGTTTCGGTTGTAATGGCCGGATTAACTGTAACTTTAAGTTTGCTGTAATCATATTTTGATTTTATATTTCAGAAAAACCATTCGCTTTTTAGCGGGTGGTTTTTTTTAGTTCAAAAAATCACAAAATTTAAATTGATTCTTGAACAAAATAACTCTATTTTTAGTTTCTCTAATAAAAACGAACAGAATCAATAAAAATCAATAATTATGGCAGATTTATCAACGACCTACATGGGAATTAAATTAAAAAACCCATTAATACTGGGGGCAAGTAACCTGGTATCAAAACCCGAAACTATCAAACAAATCGAAAATGCAGGTATAGGAGCGATTGTATATCGTTCACTTTTTGAAGAGCAAATTCAGCTTGAAAGTTTACAAATGGATGAAGAGTTATCGGAATATGAAAACCGGAATGCAGAAATGACGAAATTGTTCCCGGGACTCGAACACGCGGGGCCAAAAGAACATTTGTACAATGTTGAGAAATTGAAAAAAAGTGTTAACGTACCGGTTTTTGCGAGTTTAAATGCAATTTACGAACCTACCTGGGTTGAATACGCTAAAGAACTTGAGAAAACAGGTGTTGATGGTTTGGAAATCAATTTATATGCTGTGCCCGGTTATTTCGAGGTTACCGGCCAGTCCATTGAAGACAAACAGGTTCAGATTGTAAAGGCAGTTAAAAATGCGGTTAAAATTCCGGTGAGTGTAAAAATAAGTTTGTTCTATTCCAATCCACTCAATTTTATTAAAAAGATAGACGAGGCCGGGGCTGATGCATACGTTCTTTTCAACCGTTTTTTTCAGCCGGAAATTGATATTGAAAAAGAAGAGTATTATTATCCGTGGGAGCTGAGTAACCCCAAAGACCACATGCTTACCCTAAGGGCAGCCGGTTTGCTTTATGGCAACCTGAGTGGCAGCATTTGTGCAAGTCGCGGAATTTACGACGGAAGCGATGTAATAAAAATGATTTTGGCCGGCGCCGATGTTGTACAGATTGTTAGTACCATATACAGAAACCATCCATCGGTGGTGTCAGACATTTTAATGGATATGAACCGTTGGATGGATGAAAAAGGTTATAAAACACTGGATGATTTCCGTGGTAAACTCTCACGTAAAAACATGAAAGATCCTTTTGTTTATCAGCGTGCCCAGTATGTTGAGATTTTATCGAAATCGGATACGATTTTCAAGAAATACCCGATGGTTTAGACGGTTCAGAGTTTAAAGTTCAAAGTTTAAATAAAAAAAACAGGAGCCGGTTGGTTCCTGTTTTTTTTTATTTCTTTTCTTCAGTTTCTTTTGTCGATGAAAACTGCTTTGCTTCTTTTTTCTTCTTCCTTTTTGAAATCATTTTTCCAATTTCCTCAGAAGGCGAAAATCTTACTAAACTTACAGATGATGCGGCAACACGTTGTACCTGGTCTTCTGTCATCATTAGAACCTGCATTTTTTCTGCTTCGGTATAATCATCATCTGGTTGAGGTCTGAAATCAAATTCAATTCTTTCCATGTTTTTCATGGCTTTTTCGTAATCGGATCGCTGGCTTGCAGAAACATTTACCGGACGAATGTTTATGGTGTCCAAATCAAGTTGTACAATAGGATTTACCATTAACTGATGCACTGTTACCACTTTTCTGATAAAGGAAATGTGGGTAATAATTATTGAATCGCCAGGTAACACCCGAACATCGAAAATACCATTACTCTTGCTAATGTATTTTACTGAGCTTCTATCGTTAAAAATGTTGGCATCTGAAATCGGATTTTTTTTGGCATCAATAATTTGTCCCTGCAGATGAAATTCCTCCTGCTGGGCAAACGAACCCAGAAATGCCAAAACGAGAACCATAAATAAAAACAGTTTCATGGTTGAGATTTATATAAACGAAGTTCGGAAATTAGTTGATTAAACGCTATTAAAAAATACAAAATGTTGTTAAAGTAATCGTTTATCTGAACCACTAAATGTATTCAACCATTACCTTCTTAAAAAATTTGAACCGTAAAAATTTTATAATTCGTTTTACCACGTATTTTCTTAGTTCAAGTTCAAGAGGTTGCTCCGGGTCCTGGTGCGCCCAGTTGATGCGGGTACCAACAATCACATCAATCACGTCGTGCTGAAGCAGAAGTTTTACTATTTCTTCAGGTGGAGTATCACCCAAACGTGTGTCACTGTCGTAATTTTCGAGAATATCCTCAACTCTGCCAAGGGTAAGAATTCCTTCCGAAATCAGTTCAAATCCTTCCATCTGAGCTGCAGGAGGCAGCATATTAGCCTCTTTTTTAATATGTTGTATTTTGACTTCGAGATTTAATTCGCGGGCAATGATTTCGGCAGTTGTACCGCCACAAATGATTTTTTTACCCTGAAAATTTTTAATTCTTCCGACAAAATCGAAGTCTTTAATTTTGTAAAATGGCGGACCGGTAATCAGCATAAATTTCCGGGGTTCCCTGAAATAAATAACGCCGCAGGTAGCATCATCCTTCATTGAAAAATCGTCGTTCATTGCCGCCTGATTCAGAATTTTCCGGGCAAGCTTTGTCGCTGAAATATCTTCCATGCGGTTAATCTGGCTGATGGTAAATTCTTCCATTTTTTCCCAGCCCCAACCCATTGTAGAATGTCCGGTGCCAAGTCCCGACTGAGTAATTCCATCCGATACAAAAATCACCCTGTCTTCTTTGATGGCAATAAATTCGCGTACTCTCAGCACTTTTCCCAGGTTTTCCTCACCCCTGACATTTAGTTCGTATTCGTTTTTCGGGTAATATGATTTGCCGTTTCTGATGATCAAAACCCGCGGATTGTCGTAATTGATAATACGAACCGTTCGATCGGGCTCAATTTCGATGATGGTAAATGTTGCATAATTCTCTTTTCCGTCACTGCTTTTGGGCAGGGCATTCATAATAATACGTGCAGCAACTTCGGGCTTGGTATGAAATTGGGTGTATTTTACTGCCATCGAAGCAGTTAATGTAGCTAAAACACTGGCTTTTATTCCATGTCCGATTCCATCGCTGAGCACCAGGATATTACGTCCCTCACCTCGGCTCATGTCCGATTGAAAAACATCACCGCAGGCAATTTCCCCTTTAGGTTTCTTTTGCTGAACGTCAATTTCAACGTGAATATCAGGATTATTCGTCGTCATCATACCGGTACGATTCAATGATTGAGTTGAGCAATTCTTCAATTTCAGCAGCATTTTCGCCTAATAAAAACGCAATTTTCTGCACCATTTCAATATTTTGTTTGTTAATGCGCTGGGCACGGCTGA
>DATITY010000507.1:0-2584 GCA_035467235.1 Draconibacterium sp.
AAACAAGCTGGAAAACCTTGTTATTTCTGAAGGAGAGAAAAATAAGATTGAATTTGACCAAAACATTATCGACCCAAAAATTAAAACCACTTTTGGAAAGTCGCTGAAGCTGCGACAAGTTTCGGCCGGCGGCGACAATTCATACGAGTTTGAACTAAATGCCTGTGGTAATGCCAATTTCGACATGGGAAGATACGGAATTGAATTCGTTGCCTCGCCGCGCCACGCTGACGGAATGGTAGTTACAGGCCCTATTTCAGAAAACATGGCCGAAGCTTTGAAAGTTACGTGGGAAGCCATTCCATCGCCTAAACTTTTTATTTTGTGCGGAGTAGATGCCATCAGCGGTGGTATTTTTGCCCGCAGCGCTGCAATTGACCGCAGCATTTTAAAAGACATAAAAGTTGACCTTTACATACCGGGCAATCCACCTCACCCGCTAACCATTATCAATGGATTACTGAGCCTGATAAAATGAAAATATCACCACGGCACAAACGAAACTTTACGCGAAACTACATCCTTTCCGGTGTCTAACCGAACAAAATATACGCCGGGCACATTTCCTGTTAAATCCAAATCCAGTTTCCGGGGTCCCAGTTGCCGGATGCTAACTTCTGTTTTTTGCCCCAGCAGATTAAAAACAGCAATCTGATTTACCGAAATATCCTGACCGGCTTCAACCGTAACTTTTGAATTTGAAGGATTTGGAAATACAAGTAACTCAAGTGGATTATCAACCAAAGGTGTGTCGGTGGTAAAATTATCGATATTGCAGGCCACTATTTCAAATATATTGGCCATCGCCTTTTTTTCTGTGTTTGAGTCTTTAAAATTGTACCATTTATTATTTTGCAGGAAGTAAAAGGTGTTGATGTCGTTGGCCGTTCGCAGCGACTGATACACGGCAAACGAGTCGAGGGGTTGAATGTTGCTTAATTCAAATCCTATGAAAAAGACTTCGTCAGGCTTTACTTCTTCGTTAAACCCAATAAAATTCATGGCATCAGGGGCAAGCGAAGATGTCTTAACAACCTGCGAGTAAATCAGTCTTTCAGGCATGCTGGTGCCATTATAAACCTTAATTTTAATTTCGCTGTTGCTGCTGCCAGTCTTGTTTTTAAATTTTCCAACTCCCATTGAAACTCCTGAAAGGGATTCGTTGCCGTTAATTGAAAAACGCTCAGTTATTTCTGTAATCCCCAGGCTGTTGCTGCCGCCCCAGTAGCCTGCAAACTTACCTGAACTTAACATCGGTATCATACTGTAATCATCGGCATCACTCAGGTTGGTGAATGCCCCGCACAAATTTTCATCTTCGTAAAACTGTTTCCCGTTTAAAACCTGAACACCCGATTTAATAGGGTCGAGCCAGTATTTTAATTGTTTTGCAGTATCTGACCGGAAATCCCATGAAATTGCAAACCTGTTGTAATAATCGCTCGCTAAAGGATTTGTACAATCAGAATCGCCACCGGTTAAAGTCCCCAGTATGTTTTTATTTTTATCGAACAATGGACCACCCGAAGAACCATCTTCTGTTACCCCTTTTTCCCAGCTACCAATTTTAAGAAAAGCATTTTTTGTATAACTTCCATTAAAATTTGATATACTTGGTGCATCGGCATCGTAACTTATTTTTTTTATATCGCCCTGCGGATGAGTAATGCTTGCCGAGGAATTGGTAAATTCGCTTGAACGAGTCCAGCCTGCAAAATACGGGCGAAAATCGGGAGGAGGAAGCATGCTCAATTCAACCAGTGCAAAATCGAGACTGTCGTGTTGGGCTTTCATTGTAGCGCCGGATATCGAATTCGATGGATCACCATCCAACGGTGCACAAAACGGGCTTTCGTAATTGAAAGTGTAAACCGTGGTTTCGGCATAATTCCAGCGATTGTAGCAGTGAGCCGCCGATAAAATGTAAGGTTTCTGATTTTCAGCTGTGTTGTTTACCAAAACTCCGGAACAAACATCTGTGCCATTTACAATCAACCTGCAAACCGAATTTTTCACTTCACTCCAATCCTCCCATTCGTCACAGTTTATATCAATATTACAAGTACCTGCCGGTTTATCCATTGGTCTTCTGCCACCTGCCTTTAAAATACCAACATAATCATGGTTAACCCTGGTAATTCGAAAGTGTTTTTGTTGAAAATACGCTTCAGGAATTTCATACTGAACTGTAATTTCATCACCCAAAACCGGCGACACTGCAAATTTTCCGGAAGATTGATTATTGATATTGGTAAATGCCCCCAACACGTGGTTTTCCTTTTCATTGTACAAAAAAACTCTTGTATTTGCGGGAAGATAAAATTCATCGAATATCAAATTGATTGATTTTGCACCTGCGGAACGAATTGTTAGTTTCCAGACCAGATAACCATTTTCGCCCTGCAACCACTCACCTGAATTCTCCGGGGTTAAATTTACTTCAAAAGGATGCGCAAACCGAAAAGGCTTTAATTTGATTGCTGATTCATTCGTTTCATCCTCTTTTTCAGTTATTGAAAAGTTGCTGAAAGGTGGCATTTCAACTACCTTGATTCGTGAACTTTTTAAGGCAATTGTTTTCATT
>DATITY010000508.1:0-4690 GCA_035467235.1 Draconibacterium sp.
CAGGTAAAGGGTAACGAACAGTATCGGGTGTATGAATAATATATTGAAAAGGAGCTGCATCAGCAACTGTTTCCGAAGTGCCGCCCAATGTATTGTCATCGAGGGCGAGCATTCCAATGGCGTAATTTACAGCATCGCTGGTATCACGGGCAACTCCAATTATTTCTCCTAAAAGATTGGTGATATTCGTGTGATACAGGCCCCATTGAATACCTTCAATGTCCTTGCGTGGCTCCAGCGATAAAAGGGTGAGTTTTAAATATTTTTGTTGTGGCAACAGGCTTACCCTGGCAACCGAATTGTTTGAAAAGGTGAGTGTTATTAGCTTATCTGCTTTATTGTAAATTGCCTTGACCGGTTCGTAATACACTTTTTTATCACCATCAAACAGGCTCATTAACGGCGAAGGTTTATCCGAAGGACTGAATTCACGGCTGGGATTCACCGTTGTGTTCTTCATACTGGTTATGTAACCTTTTCTGTCAACAGATATCTTCAAATAATCGGTTGAAAAATCGTATTTATCATTTGAAGTGCAACTAAAAATAAGTAACGAAACGAATATGATAGTTATGCGTTGCAAATTCCTTAATAATAGGGTTGTTATTTGTTTCATTTGTCTGTAATTTTAAATCATAGCAATCTTTTACAACTGTTTCCCGGAAATATTTAAAATTCGGTAAAATTCATACTCCCGTATCTGAACTAACTTACCATTCGGCATTTAAAGTTACAAAACCCATTGCCGGTACAGTAACTTCATTGATTACTTTTTCATCGCTGGATTCTTCTCCTCTTTTACATAAAAAAACTGAAGCCGGTTTGCGGGTTGGCCAGTCAATTTTTATGTTTTCATCTTTATCAGAAAAAGAACGTATCCTGACTATTACTGATTCGCCATTGGCTGATGATTTAATCATATTAACACAAACACGTTCATTGTTTATCGAAACAAGGGGTGTTTCAATCGGATTTTTATCACAAAGAACATGTACTAATGGTTGTAACTGTTCCAGACCGAAACGATTGGCTTTTGTAGCATTATATGCATCATGTGGCAACACCCTGTACCGAAAAGTTACAGGGCCGTCCTGCGTTGGAGGAGTATTGGTGTACCAATGATTGTTCATTACCCATGAATAAATAGTTGATCCGGGCAGTATTTTTTCAGGCCAAACATCGCCAACTCCATCCCAACCTGCCGTATTATTGGCTGTAATACTGCTACTTTCAAACAAAGGTGCATCAAGCGAACACCAGGTAACACCTTTATTATTATTTGATATATCGATCCAATGTTGAGTAGCCATCCAAGCACGATTAGCAGCAGGCCATTGATCTTCTTCGAGTTGCATCACACCCCAGGGAATATCAACACGCACCTTACTTTCCGGCAAATCGAAATGATATCCAAAATGGATTCCATCTTTTTCCACAAGTGGCAATTTGTCAACCGTATTGGAGAATTCGCACCAGGGTTGGCCATGAATCAAACGAATCCGACGCACGACAGAACGACAACCGGGAGCATTTGAAGAAACCTGCACTTCTGTCAACAATGGTCCTGACTCCTTGAGGGTAATTACCAAATTACTGTCAGGTTTTGCATCGCCAGCTCCTTTTGCAGGTTGCCAAATAAATGTATTTAGTCCTTTTTCTGAGTCGGCATAATTCTGTTTGGTAGCGGTTTCCGATAATCCGATTATGTTGCCTGTATTTGGATCAAGTTCAACTTGTACCAATCCGTTTTGTAAAATATTACCTTCGTATTTGCATGTGTTTGGAAGCGTGCATTTTCCTGGAACAACCCTGTAATGTCGCGAGCCAAAAGCAGGGACATCGGAAGCAAGAAAAACCAAATCTCCATTGGAAAGCCTTTGTGATCTTACTTCGTTTCCTTTATCGTCGATAACACGATCGCCAAGTTGACTTTCAATTTTTTTGAGTGTAACCAATCCTCCATGAATCCACGAATGAGTATTGATTACGGCAACTCCACCATTTGATGGCCCTTCAACAGGGCCCATCGCTCCTGCCGACCTGTCTGTTGCAGGCGCTAACGCTTTATGCAGCAATTCAATACTACGTTCTTCCCCTTCCCTGAAATAGCTTTGCTTAACCTTCCAAACGGCATTGAAAAAGAAAGGGTCGAAGGGATTTTCAGAGGCATAAGTATGTTCAGAACCAAGTATAATATTTCGCCATGCTTCATCAAATTCAGCACGGGGAGCCGGTTTTCCCAAATGCAGCATGGTCCATACCTTTTCTGCCTGCACCAATCGTTCTTTGGCGTTCCTGTTCATACTGTTTTCTTTCGCTGCAACACCCATATTGTCTGTCCAGTATTCAGTATAATCTCCCTTTACAACAGGGAGGCTATCTCCATAACGCTGCTCAAAAGTTTGCATGATATCGTGTGCGTTGGAAATGATCAGACGCGGATAAGCGTATTCCTCATTCCATGATTTAACTGCGTCTGGTAAATCGGCATCGAGTGGGGCATTATCCCACATTGCCCAGGTAACCACATATATATCGTAGGGATGATTTGATAACTCCAGTAACGGCAATGTTTTAAATAAATGATCATCCAGGAAATTTTTGCGTGGATGGTCTGTTTTTATTGCTTTGGGAATCCTGGCAGTATCCTGTTGACCAAACCATGGCCGTCCGGTTGTTAATCCTTTTCCAAGGCCTACACCGTAAGAACCAGGCTGAAGAAATAAAACTTTTGATTTTCCATCGGGACCTATCCACCAGAAAGGTTTTTGATTCAATTCATAGGTCATTTTTTGATTTCCGCGGGTACCGTTTGGCATCATCATTATATATCGTATTCCCTCCTGAGCAAGTACCGGCACAATTCCCCACGACATTCCCGGAATATCAACCTGAACCATTACATCAACCGGCTTTCCGGTTAACTTCTTTATTTCATCCCTGTAATTGAAAAGTTGAAATAATTCCTCTTCGCTGCATGTACTTGTATTAACGTGCACATACGCCGCATCCAGACATACCTGTCCCCGTTTTATGGCATCAACAAGAAGTTTCTTTTTCTCGTCAGAGGCTGTCTTCATGTAACGTTCAAGCGGCCACATCACCTCGGTATTCCATAAGTAACGTGAACCTTCAGGATAGTCTTTTGTTTTTTCTGCCAGCTTAATACCCTCGTCGATATTCCATTTTTGGATGATTTCAACATTTTCATGGGTGTTTGAATAACCAATATCTACGTGCGAATGAGGATAAACATAAACGGTCCAGTGACGAAGGGCAGGTACTTTTATATTTTTTGTCAACTTACTGGTTCCAAACTGCAAATACAGATTGATATCTGCATTCTGATTTACACCAATTTCAGGTGATAATAAAAAACTCACCGAATCCATTCCTTCCGTTCCTGTTCCTAAAATCAGGTTTTCCTGTTTATCGCCATAGTTAATTTGCAGTTGCGATTTGGCAGGAAGTTTTGAATCTTTGAAAATAAGCTTCACTTCACGTCCGGGATTTCCATCAGGTCTATATTTGTAAAAAGGTTGAATTTTGTATTCTATATTTTTTGGGAAACCGATTAATTCTGTGTTTTCGGAAAACAATATAATAGGCAGAATAAGAAGAAGCACTGTATATTTAAGAATAAGAATCTTTTTCATGAGCGTAAATTAATCGTTATTAGTAACAAGCCAGGTTTTTGATTTGTGGATTGCCATTTGATTCATCAATGATTAGTTTGATTGCCGAAAATTTGCCTTCTTTCATTTTTTCAATTCTTTTGTGGCCGATAGAGGACCCCTCGCTTAAAAGTTGCCATTCATTACCAGATAATCCCAAAATCCTGTATTTCAAAACACGCTCTCCCATTGTAATATCTTCCTGAATAATTACATACGAAAGTTGTGCAGAACTATTCAGTTTTAGTTCAATTTCGTTTCCTTCACGCGAAGTTTGTGCGACCGTACGTGAAAACGTTTTTTCTATTTCATCTCCAAATTCACGAAGCCGGTTAACATCTGCATCCGGCACCAATCCGCGATCGTCTATTACAATACCAAGAAGCATATTGGTATTTCTGCCAACACTTTTGCAATATTTATCCATCAGCTCTTCAAGGCTCCGTATTTTATTATCCTGATCTTTATGCCAGAACCAGCCACCCTGAAACGTAGAATTTAAACGGAGCGGAAAATCGGATTCGCCCGGACACCAGAATAATCCATTTGGATTCCCATTGAGTCCTTTAATTTCTATAACTCCCGAAGCCGAAGTAGTGGAATCTGCCCTCGACCAACAGGGATAAGGTGCAACTCCTACTTCATTTCCCACCCAGCGGATGTTATTTTCATAACCAAATGGCCCCTGAAAAGCAATGGTATTTGGCTGATATTTTCTTACCAGGGAAAGAATATCAAAACCTCCCTTTTCGACCGGTAAAACGCCGCCATCAAACCAGATTTCGAAAAGAGGACCGTAATTAGTCCATAACTCAGTGAGCTGGGTTTCGACAATTTTGTTGTAACGTTTTTGTTCATCCGGATCGCCTGAAAGAACCTTTCCCGGATTGTCAACCTGCAAAAATCCGTTGGCCGTTGTACTTGCATAAATACCTGGTTTTAAACCATATTTTTTACATGATACCACAAAGTCTTTTACAAGATCGCCTTCGACGTTTTTCCAGGGAGAATTTTTT
>DATITY010000509.1:0-4936 GCA_035467235.1 Draconibacterium sp.
TTTTTGTAAATTTATGTAATACGCCATTTCTGAGAATAAAACCAGATGCCGATTAACCAGGTACTGTTTCACTATTTTGCCCGTCCAAATTTCTGTGTTTCACTCAGTCTTTTGTACTTTTTTAAGAATCCTTAAAATCTGCATAGAAATTGAATGTAAAATAAAAAGCAGGACTATTAATTTGGCTATTTTGAATTTTTGAAAGTATTTAATGTTTCAAAATTCAGATTTATACCTTAAAGAAAGCAAATACCTTATTTTCGATTGTCCCTTGTCCTAATGTATATAAAAGAGTAATTTACAATGTTCTAATTGAGACAACTTCCGATACAAGTGTCAGTGAATTTAACTTTTGAAAGACCAGCGATATTGTAAAAAGATAGTGGAATCCGGATGGAAAGACAATAAACAACAAAACAAAATCAGTTAGTTTAAACTTTCGTAACTAACTGATTTTCAATTGTCGGGGTGACAAGATTTGAACTTGCGACCCCCCGCCCCCCAGACGGATACGCTACCAGGCTGCGCTACACCCCGAACTGTTCACCAAAATTTCTTTTAGCGCCTGCAAATGTAACAGTTGATTTTTCATTTGCAAAACTTTTCTTTCGTATTTCGCTCTGGTTTCGTTGCAGTATAGCTTTTGTCTATTCGCGATTCATTATTATTAATTGGTTTTATTATAAACAGTACAATATGTTTTGTAATTTTGACCTGCAAAAAAAATTAAAAGTTATGTTTAAACCACTTGATATCAGCGAAAGCAAAGAAAAAACTATAACGCAACCAACAGATGTTGAACGTGTAAAGTGTTTAATAATAGGTTCGGGTCCTGCAGGTTATACCGCAGCAATTTATGCATCACGTGCAAATTTATATCCCGTCATGTACGAAGGACTTCAACCCGGAGGTCAGTTAACTACCACTACCGAAGTTGAAAATTATCCGGGCTATTCTGAAGGTGTTACTGGTCCTGTGATGATGGAAGATTTTAAAAAACAGGCCCAGCGTTTTGGCACCGATGTTCGTTGGGGAATGGCAACAAAAGCTGATTTTTCAGGTGAAATTCATAAAGTTTGGATTGATGACAGTAAGCTGATTGAAGCTGAAACAGTGATAATTGCAACCGGTGCAACTGCCAAATATCTTGGTTTGGAAGATGAAAAGAAATACGCAGGTGGCGGTGTTTCGGCCTGTGCAACCTGCGATGGATTTTTCTATCGTGGCAAAGATGTTGCCGTTGTTGGCGGTGGCGATACTGCTGCTGAAGAAGCGATGTACCTGGCTGGTTTATGCCGAAAAGTTTATCTTATTGTCCGCCGTGATGAACTGCGAGCATCGAAAGTGATGGCGGACCGCGTTCAGAGAACGCCAAATGTTGATATTCTCTGGAAACATCAAACCAAAGGTTTAATTGGAGATAATGGGGTTGTTGAAGGTGCTGTTTTGGTTAAAAACAAAGGTGAAGCAGGAGAGGAGGAAGTGAAAATTAAAATTGATGGTTTTTTCCTTGCCATTGGCCACAAACCCAATTCCGATATTTTTGCCGATTATTTGGATACCGATGAAGTTGGGTACATAAAAACCATTCCCGGAACTTCGAAAACCAAAGTTCCCGGCGTGTTTGCCTGTGGCGATGTGCAGGATTCGCATTACCGGCAGGCGGTTACAGCAGCCGGTTCGGGTTGTATGGCAGCCATCGATGCTGAAAGATATTTGTCAGAAAAATATTCATAAAATGATTCAACAAAAAAGGGAGATTTACGACTCCCTTTTTTTTTGTTGTTTATTCCGTCATTTAAGAATCTTTTGAATTTTGAAGATTTTGTTCAGGTTTAACCAGACAGTATTTCATATACTCGTATTAGAACATTAGTCAGAATGTTTCGTATAAATTTTTGATTTTTTAATTCTTATGTGTTAGGTTAAATTGTTGTTATTTAATAATTTAGTTATTGATTTATGGCTTTGGCAAGGAAAAGTATTCTTCTGGTGGCGGTAACTTTTTTTTGTTTATCAATTGCAGCCGGACAGTCAGCTATAACTACTTCAGGAGGCAATATTTCCGGGAATGACGGTTCCGTGTCTTTCACGGCTGGACAGGTATTTTATCGATCACTTTTAAGTCCGGTTGTTAATCTTGTGGAAGGCGTTCAGCAACCATTCGAAATATCAACATTAACTTCAATTGACTACAAGGGAATTATCACTTTGGAATACATTATTTACCCTAATCCGACTATGGGTTCAGTTACACTAACCATTAAACCCAATCATTTGGAAAAGATGAGATTTCAACTCTTTGACAGCAACGGTAATCTTCTTCAGAATAAAATGATAGAAAGTGAGAGTACTGAAATTTCAACAGAAAGTTTGCCTGCTGCAATCTATTTTCTGGACGTAATCATTGATAATCAGAAAGTTAAAGCATTTAAAATCATCAAAAACTGAAATGCAATGAAAAATTTATTTGCACTGCTGTTTCTATTTGCTTCAGTAAGTATAATGGCGCAGGTGCCTCAAAAGATAAGTTATCAGGCGATTGTTCGAAATGCCAAAGGTGAATTGGTTATAAACTCAACCATCTCCATCAGGATCAGTATTTTAACAGAATATGATGAAGTGGATGCTGTGTTTGAAGAAACTCATATCAAAACAACCAATGATAATGGGTTGGTTACACTTGAAATTGGCAGCGGTGATACTGAGAAAGGAAATTTTTCTGAAATTGATTGGTCAAAAGGTAATTATTTTCTTAAAACCGAAATTGATCTGACCGGTGGAACCAATTACTCCATTACAGGGACAAGTCAGCTTTTAAGTGTTCCTTATGCGCTATATGCAGGTAAAGCAGAAGGTGCAGCCGATTTGGAGGAGCTTAATAAATTGCGGGAGAACTTGAATGAAAATCTGGATAAGGTACAAGAGGAAATAACCAACGATACAGAAAAATTAAAACAGAATATGACAGCAGACCTCGGGAAATTGAGCAAAAGGATGGTAAATATGGAAAAACTGTTTTATAGCCAGCTATCTGCACCTTCCATTGGATTGAATGCTTTTTATCCGTTAAATGGCAATGCAAATGATTTCAGTGGCAACGGCTGGGATGGTACCGTTAATAATTGTGAATTAATTAATGACAGATTTGGAAATACCAATAATGCATATCATTTCAACGGCACAGCAAATATCAGCACACAATTCCCGGGAGTTTCTGGGAATGGCGATCGTTCCATTTCTTTCTGGACTAAAATTGATAAAAACGAGACAGGAGGAAGTTGTTGCTTTTTTGGGTCATCAGGAAACGGAACATTTTTCAATATTGGAGTATTCGCGCAACCCGCTCCGCGTGTTCGTATCGATATCGGTAATGCTTATCTGGATTGCCCCATAGCAAAAGCTGTTATAGGAGAATGGCATCATTATGTTGTGGTTTTTTCAGCACAGTTTGGATCATCTTTGGATGGAATGAAAGTGTATTTCGATGGCGAACTTCTTTCAGATTACTCAGGCAGCAATCTCAACTCTTATCCTGTAAATACGGGCACTGCAACGAAATTTACAATCGGGGGCAGGGAGGGTGCGACCACACAGATATCAATAGATGACCTGAAATCTTATAATCGGGTTTTAGAAGATTCTGAAATATTGCAACTTTATTATGAAAGCGGCGAATACCAGGGACAGCCAATCATTAATGATTCTGATGGAAATTCTTATGCTGTGGTCAAAATAGGCGATCAGGTTTGGATGGCTGAAAACCTTCGTACAACAAGATTTAACGATGGTACACCAATTCCTCTTGTTACAGATGCTGTTGAATGGATAAATCTGACATCGCCTGCATATTGCTGGCAAAATAACGATATTGGTAATAAATCGGTTTATGGTGCATTATATACCTGGTACACAGTAAAATCGGATAAGTTGTGTCCATCCGGATGGCATGTTCCTACAGATGCCGAATGGACAATTCTTGAAAATAAACTTGGCGGAAGGACTGTTGCCGGTGGCAAAATGAAAGAAACAGGTACGGAACACTGGCTTGATCCCAATATTGATGCAACAAATGAATCAGGTTTTAATGC
The DNA here is from genome assembly GCA_035467235.1 of Draconibacterium sp. Classification (GTDB taxonomy): domain Bacteria; phylum Bacteroidota; class Bacteroidia; order Bacteroidales; family Prolixibacteraceae; genus Draconibacterium. Next base: position 4,092 of record DATITY010000509.1, read on the forward strand.
ACTTCCCGGTGGTTGGCGCGATGGTTTTACAGCTAATTATTATATCATCGGACTTGCCGGCATGTGGTGGACATCTCAGGAAACAGTTCCTGTCTTACCATATTGGCGTGAAATTTACAATAATTCCGGAGATATACTCCAAAAAAGCAGTGGTGATCCCAGTTACGGTTTATCTGTCAGGTGTATAAAAAATCAGTAAGATTATACGCAACAATCTAAAAATTGAATATGTCAGAATGTTTTCTTCATAAAAGGATGAAAAAAAAGGGAGACACAAGCTCCCTTTCTAGTATGATGGTTTAATTTCTTATTTGTCAACCTGTACAATTGCCATTTCAGTTTTCGAGTATTCCTCATTTTCCAATTTTTGGCGAACTTTTTTAAATGCTTCAACTGTGATTTTAACATCTTCCAATGTATGCATAGCTGTAGGCATTAATCTTAAGATGATTTCACCTTTAGGTATTACCGGGTAAACAACCATCGAACAAAAAATACCATAGTTTTCACGTAAGTCGTGAACCATATTGGATGCTTCGAATACACCACCTTTCATAAAAACCGGGGTAACAGCGCTGTTTGTTCTTCCCAAATCGAAACCGGCTTCACGCAAACCTTTTTGAAGAGTTTCAACAACAGTCCAAAGTTTTTCTTTTAATTCAGGTTTTGTACGAATCAATTCAAGTCGTTTTAATCCACCAATAACCATTGGCATTGGCAACGATTTTGCATATGTTTGCGAACGCATATTGTAGCGAAGATAATAGCAAATATCACTTTCACAGGCAATAAAACCACCAATTCCAGCCATCGCTTTTGCAAAAGTGGCAAAGTAAAGGTCTATT
>DATITY010000510.1:0-5383 GCA_035467235.1 Draconibacterium sp.
CGGATGACTCAGATCCAAATCAATTGCATAGTCAGATTCAACATCAACAGGTATATTTGGTCCGTCGAAACGTAATTTACCATCTGCATTATCGCTTCCGTAGTTAAATCCCCAGTCATGATTTGCCCTGAATTTTATTTCAGCAGCAGTTAAATGCATTACTCCTCTCCAGGTTTTGGATGCAGGATCATAAGCCAATGGGGTTTCATCATTCCATTCATTTGGCGTAGCGCTGCCGATTACGCCCCAAGTGGTTGCAACCGCTGTGAATTTCATAGTCGCTGCATTGGCATTGATTTTATAATAACCTTTCGGAGAATTGATATCACCAGCGCTGGCGTTGAGGCTGCCACCACCACCGTCTCCGTAATTTGGTCCGTTCCAGTTGGGTTGTGTGGCAAATTTCCATGCGTTATTTGCATTTCCCATATATACATAACCTTCAATGTTATCGGGTGAGGTAACTGTACTTTTTACCTGAGGTGATTTGTCAGGTGCCCAGTTGGCCATTCCAGAGCCAGGATAACTTGCTTCCACATAATCGCCAGGAATATTCCAAACCAGATTATCGCCCATTGTTGTAAATTGAGCATCAGAGCCATAAGCAACACCCGCACTGTTAATGGCATAGGCACGAACATGGTAAGTTGTGAATTTTTCAAGGTTAGTTAAATTGCTAACAAAAACTCCTGTACCTGCTCCAGTAACTATTTTGTTATTGTTTACGGTTGGTTCGGTATTCATTCCCCAAACAATACCCCGTTCGGTAACCGCATCACCACCATCGGATGTCACTTCGCCACCCGAAACAGCAGTTGTTTTGGTGATTTCAGTAACTGTAGCTGTGGTAACTACCGGTAAATCAACCAATGTGGTAAACGAAACTTCAGGCCCATAACCTGTACCAGCGCTGTTTGTTGCATAAGCACGCAAATAATATTTGGTATTTCCTTTTAATCCGGTTAGTGCACTTACAAATTCTCCGGGCCCATCGCCATTGGTTGTTTTTGAGTCGGCAACTGTAGGATTCGGACTCAGTCCATAACAAACACCGCGCGCAGTAACCGTTGCACCACCAGTAACAGTAACATTACCTCCACCAGATGCTGAATTACCTGTAATTGCTGTAATTGCAGCGGTGGTGAGCGTTGGTTTAACAGGTAAGGTTGTAAATGTCACTTCTTCGCCATAAACAGTTAAACCATCTGTAGTTGCATAAGCGCGGGCGTAATATTTTGTTGCGTATTTAAGTCCACTTAATACAACATTAAAGGTTGCAGAAGGTGTGTCTTTGGTATAAGCAACTTTGCTGTTATCGATTGTGGGATTTGCGGCTGTATTGTAACAAACACCGCGTTCCGTAAAACCGTCACCCTGAGCCACTACAAAACCAACAACTGTTGCCGAGTCGGATTTAACACCAAAGGTTTGAGATGTTGAAAGTGTTGGTTCCAATCTTACTTCTGACATTTCTTTTGTACATGAACCTAACACAACGGTTAATGTAACCACGAAAGCCAAAATCTTGTATATGGTTATTTTTTTCATATAAAATCTTTTTAAATGGTTCATAAAATTAGTTCTTAACAATGGTGCAACTTCCGGTTACACCATCGGCATTAATAGTAAGAGTAATGGTGTAATTGCCTGCAGTATTAATCGGAATATCGTTACCCACACCGCCTTTTATTAAATTGTTAAGACTACCGGAACTGTCAGGGCCAAGCTCCCAACTCCAACTGTCGTTTCGCCTAAATTTGACAAAACCCACAATTAAATCCGTTGTAATTGACCACTTGCCAGTTTTAGAATCATAATCCATTTTTTGGTCAGGCGAATTCCATCCATTGGGTGTTGATGATCCAACCAGGCCAATCATATATGGATCCATTTTATAGGTTAGTGCCGTTGTGTTGGCTTCAAGCAAGAACCAACCATTATCGGAGGGTACAATTGGATTACCGTTGACAGCAAGAGCTGCGCCATTTGCGCCATAAACGATATTTGCATCGGTATCTTTTAGGGTAAATGGTTTGGTTACATCCAGTTTAACATATCCGGAATATTTACCATCACCAAGAGGAGATTCAATTATCTGATCGATACCTGAGTTTATCAAATCCAGTTTTGGCAATCCATATAAAGTAACTTTTGCATTTTTAACAGCAGATGTATATTGAAATGGATTACTTCCCGTTCCGGGTGCAGTTGTTCCTGCATCAACAACTAGAACAGATCTTAACCGGAAATCGACTGAAGAAACTTCATTAGCGGGAAATTTTTTAAGCAGGATGCCATTCAGTTCGCTTACCGAAATTTTCATTGAATTATCCTGAATATCATTAATAATTGCAATTGGTTCTGCGAAATTAGTCCCGGCAGCAGCCGCTTCAAGAAAATAATTTGCCGATGCCTGAAATCCCGGATCAACCGAAGTGCCAACAAATTCAAGGATTTGTGTTCCGTTTGCTCTTTTAAGGGTTAAATCGGGCATTGTTACAATTTCGGGTGCAACAGGATTATCGAGCATAAATATTTGTTCGCCATCCTTTTCACATGAGGATAACAACCCGGTTAATCCAATCAGTAATATTAAAATTGTGTTTTTCATCTTATTAAAATTTTAAAGTTTAATAATTTGGATTTTGTTTGATATTCTGATTCGCCGACACCTCATCTCCCGGAATCGGGAAGATATTTAAATGGCTGCTGGTTTGTGAGCCGTTGAAAGTTCCGCCTTTCCATTGCCATTTGTAAGTTCCATCGGTGAATTGTCCAAACCGAACCAAATCAGTACGCCTGTGTGCTTCGTAGTAAAATTCGCGGCAGCGTTCATCCAGAATAAATTGCGGAGTTAGCTGGGCAGTGGTTATGTTTCCACTGGTATTACCAAAAGCACGTATACGGATAATATTGATGTCGTTAACTGCTTCTGTAGTTCTGCCCAAATTGAATTGTGCTTCGGCCCTCATCAGGTATGCATCGGCCAACCTGAAAATTGGGAAATCGGTGCTTGCGTATGCCGGATTATAATTGGCAGCCTGACTTCCATCAGCATTTTTTGCTGTGAATTTATACACGCCGATACCATAATCGCCACTTGATGAGGCACTGGGTATGTCCATGCTTTTTTTCATTTTAAGGAAAACCCGTTTGTCTTTGCTTTTTGAAAATTCAACATCGTCAGCAGGAATCGGACCACCGTAAGTAGCAAGAGTATCTACCAGAATATTCATAAATTCTTTTCTGCCACGGTTGCCATTCCAGTTGGTATTCGAAGTAAGTCCGTGATAATCTTCGGCCCTGATATAGGTTGCATCGCTGCTTGATTCAATAATAAATGTAGTACCAACATAACCCTGTGTATTTATTCCATCTTGTTCCCATGCAAAAATCATTTCAGGATTTTTCTTTCCATCATTATCGGCGCTGAAGTTTTGCCTGTAATTTGGTGCCAATGAATATTTTCCACTGTTTATTACTTTGTCGCAGTATGTTTTGCAGTTTTCCCATTGTGCAGTGCCGGTGTAAACTTTTGCGTTCAGATAAAGCCTTGCGAGCAACATTTGAGCCGCAGCCTTGTCGGCCTGTGGGTACGAAAATTTTGGTTCACCCAGTAAATCTTCGATACTTTTTAACTCAGATTCGATATAGTCAAATAAATCGGCACGCTGAATTTGTTCCGGGTAAAATTTACCTACCATGTCTTCTTCTGTTGTAAAAGGAGGATTCCCAAACAAATCAATAAACCAGTAATAAGCCAGGGCCCTTAAAAATCGGGCTTCAGCGTTGTACCGCATCACTTCCGGGTCGGTATTGTCTTTGGTTAACCTGATAAAGTCGTTTGCGTATGTAATACTTAACCCAAGTCGCTGATAAACTGCGGTTAGAAACGGATTACTGGGACTCCAGGTTTGCGTATTTAAATCGGCAATACCCACATCACCCCAAGCACAAATGGCCTCATCTGTTGTTATTTCCTGTAAATTCCAGAGTGCCCTCATGGTTGTGAAAAAGTTTTCATCAGATGCCGCAATATCAGCGCCACCATTTGCTCCCTGACCGGCAAGGTTGAAGCTGGCGTAAATTTTACCAAGAACCTGTTTCATATATTCCGGATTATCGTTTAAATTTCCAGCCATAATGGTATCCGGATCCTGCGGAGTAACATCCAAATCTTTCACGCATGATGTAATCATTAACGCTGAAAGAAATATTGCTATTAATATTTTATTTTTATTCATGTCAAACTATTTTTATTTGTTAATAGGTAAAGCCAATGCCAAACATAAAGGTTCTGGGCCTTGGGTAGAAGTTGCTATCGATACCTCCAGATACTTCAGGATCAATTCCTTCATATTTTGTAATCGTTAGCACATTTTGAACAGTAAAACTAAGGCGTGGTATCATTTTGCCTCTTATATCACGGTATGAGTAACCAACACTTAGATTGTCAAATTTAAAGAAAGAAGCATTGGTTACAAAATGGTCGCTGGTAAACTGGCGTTTTACAAATTGAGTGTCATCCAGATATTTTGGAAAATTTTTCCAGTAACCAATTTGATACATCTGATCGTATGATGCACCAGCTGCATTTTGGTTGTACACGTAGTTTCCAAGGCTTGTGCGTGTAGAAGCAGAAAAATCAAAGTCTTTATAAGTAAAACGGGCTGATAATCCCATCAGATAATCGGCAACCGGGTTATGATAAATGTACTTGTCTTCATTATCCCCATTTACCGTTCCGCCTTCACCCGAAATGTCAACATACATTCCCTCGATTGGATATCCGTTTGAATAGTACACCTGTTGGTTTACAAAGAAGGAATAGGCAGGGTAACCAACTCTTGTAACCTGCTTTTGTCCAGTAAAAGCGTCACCGTAAAGGATTCCGATATAATCAGGATCATCGTTCAGCAACAGCTTGGTAATTTTATTTTCGTTGTACGTCAAGTTAAAACCTATTTCAAGCGACATATCATTTTTTGAAACAGGTATTAAATTTAATGCAAATTCGGCTCCTTTATTTTCCAGACTACCTACGTTTGTTAACAGTGTATTTGAGAAGTTACTTCCCGTCGGAATGGTAACTGTATTTAGTAAATCATCGGTAACACGTTTGTACAAATCAATGGAACCAGAAATTCTGTTATCAAAAAATCCAAAATCCAACCCAATGTTTTGGGTTGTGGTTTCTTCCCATTTAATATCGGGGTCGTATGCACTTGGCCGGAGTGTAGGCATAAACTGTCCGTCAACCGGATAATATGAACCAGGAGAAGAAGTTACGTAAGTGGCCTGCGCCGGATAATCATTTCCAATATCCTGTTGTCCGGTAACTCCCCAGCCTAATCTTAATTTCATGTCAGAAACTACTTCAACA
>DATITY010000511.1:0-2360 GCA_035467235.1 Draconibacterium sp.
TCCCGATGAAAATCACGTCAGAATTGAATTCACCGACAATGGAGTTGGAATTGCGAATGAAGATATCGCTCATATTTTCGAACCATTTTTCTCGACCAAGGAAAAAACCACTGGCATTGGACTTGGTTTGTCCATTGTGCATGGAATAGTTCAAAGCCACAAGGGAAAAATAGAGGTAAAATCGGAACGCGGAAAAGAAACAACATTTGCCATTACTTTACCGATATTAAAGACTTAAGAATATAAAACATGCCAAAAAAAATCTCAATATTAGTTGTTGACGATGAAAGCTCGGTGCGCGATTCATTGTACAACTGGTTTATCGAAGACGGTTATCGCGTAGCTTGTGCCGAAGATGCCAAAGAAGCTTTGTTGGTTCTTGAAACTGAGAGTTTTGATATTGTACTGACCGATATTAAAATGCCGGGAATGGACGGACTGGAAATGCTCCGGCGGATAAAAACAATAAAAAAAGATGCTGTCGTTATTATGATGACAGCTTTTGCCACCGTTGACACTGCTGTTCAGGCATTGAAAGACGGCGCTTTCGACTACGTTACCAAACCTTTCGACCCCGACGATTTATCGCACCTCATCAGAAATGCTTCGAAACAAATTTCGCTGATGGAAGAAAACGAAATCCTGAAAGTAAAAGTGGTTTCGCTCGAAAATGTGGAAGATATTATTGGCGAAAGTGAGGCAATGCACCGTGTTTTAAGGGAAATAGAAAGTGTGGCCCAATCGAATGCTTCGGTTATAATTACAGGCGAAAGCGGAACAGGCAAAGAGTTGGTGGCGCGCGCGATACATGCCAATTCGCCGCGAAAGTTTTTCCCGCTGGTGAGTGTTCATTGCGGGGCTTTGTCGGAAAGTTTACTGGAAAGCGAATTGTTTGGTCACGAAAAAGGTGCTTTCACCGGGGCAATTTACAACCGCAAAGGCAGGTTTGAAATGGCCGACAATGGCACAATTTTTTTAGATGAAATCGCAACCATTTCACCCAAAATGCAGGTCGAACTGCTGCGTGTGCTCGAGTCGAAAAGCTTTGTGCGGGTCGGTGGAAACAAGGAAATAAAATCAGATTTCAGGGTGATTTGCGCTACCAACCGCGACCTGAAAACCATGGTCGAAAACGGCGCTTTCAGAGAGGATTTGTATTACCGGCTAAACGTGGTAAATATTAATGTTCCGCCACTGCGCGAGCGAACAGAAGACATTCCGTTACTCACCGAATATTTCATTAAAAAATATTGCACAACCATGAACCGGCCGTTGATGACCATTGAACCGGCAGCGCTGAAACGCCTCGAGGAATTTCCGTTCCCCGGCAATATCCGCGAACTCGAGAATATGATTGAACGGGCAATTGTTGTGGGTAATGGTAAAAAAATCACACTGAAGGATTTGCCCATTGGAAAAACCGAGTCCAGCCCGTCGTTTGAAAGTTTGGGTGATATTGAAAAACATCATGTCGAACAAATACTGACCAAATACAACTGGAACATTTCCGCTACAGCAAAAGCGCTGAAAGTTGACCGCGTAACGCTGTACAATAAAATTAAAAAGTACAATCTGAAACAGCCCAAATAAACTGGTGAATGAAACCGGAAAGTATCACACTCATTTCGTTTGGGTATTTCGAGCATAAATTTCCCTGTGAAATCTGCAACCAGGTGGAACAGGAATTTCGTGTTCCGGTTGTATCAAGGGAAGGACATCTTGATTTGAGTGAATTTTTCGACCCCGCCCGGAAACAGTACGACGGTAATAAGTTGCTGAAGGAAATAGATATCAGGTTTACCTCAGATAGCCAGAAAACCCTTGGAATATTTAATGTCGATCTTTTCATCCCGATTTTAACCTTCATTTTTGGACAGGCATTTCTCAACGGACGCTGCGGAATCGCATCATCTTACCGTTTGCGAAACGAACGTTACGGGCTAAAACCCGATGAAAAAATTCTTACCGACCGTTTGCGAAAAGAAGTTATTCACGAACTGGGACACACATTTGGCTTATACCACTGTATCAATCCTTTGTGTGTTATGCGATCAAGTACTTATGTTGAAGACATCGACCAGAAAGACTGGAAGTTTTGCCCAAAATGCAGGAAGGAGCTGGGGGTGGAATAAGGATGAAAGAATTTATTGAAATAGGTTGGGCTGCCAAAACCTAAATTATACGAAATATTGGCAACAGTGGCGTCTTCATTCAGCCAAAACTCTTGGGTCTTTTTAAGCCTGACCTCCCGGAGCCGTAATCTGTTTCTATCCTCAATTATATTGATTTCAACCTTTAAAAAAAATTAGGAAAGCATTGCATTTTGGCGTAAATTTAATCCTGTCAATTGTAAAATTTAC
>DATITY010000512.1:0-2003 GCA_035467235.1 Draconibacterium sp.
CCGTTCAATCTGGTCAACTACCGGTGACAAAGATGAACGCGCCACGCAAGGTTCGGGCGGACTTCCTGCCAAATGGTACCCGACACCAGACGGTAAATGGTTTTGGAAAGGCGATACTTCGAGCGATGAGGTTACTGCCCATTTTTACGCGGTTTCGCTGTTTCATGATTTGGTGGCCACAGGAAAAGATAAGGAAATGGCCAAAGAACATCTGGGACGAATGGCTTCGTACATCATTAAATGCGGATGGGTGATGAATGACATGGATGGAAAACCCACACGCTGGGCGCGCTGGAACCCGGAATACCTTTTACGTCCGTATGGTTACAACGATCGCGGGGTAAAAGGACTTGAAATTTTATCGTTCATGGAAACTGCTTATGCGCTTACCGGCGACGAAAAATTTAAAAAGGGCAATCAGCAGCTTGTAAGCTGGGGATATCATACCAACACCATTCGTCAGAAAAATACTTTTCCGCCGGCAACTTTGGCTCCCTGGGACGATAACCTCGCTTTCGAAAGTTATGTGCCGTTGTTGCGGTATTGCACCGATCCTACGTTGCGGTCGGTTTATCTGCGCAGTTTGGAAAGAACCTGGGAAGTGAAACGAATGGAAAATAGTCCGTGGTACAATTTCTCTTATGGCGCCTTAACAGGGAACGATTGTGAACTGGACAAAGCTGTAAAACATTTGCGCGAATGGACATTGGATTGCGTGGAGCACAACTACCGGAATTCGTTTCGTGACGACTTATTTATTGAGACTGGCTACACCTCGTATGAAGGCGCGGTTAAAAGATTGTCGCCACGCGAAACATGTGTTGCCCGGGGCAGCGGCAATGCCACTGTTCTCGATGGTGGAGCAAATGCCCGCCGCGTAATGGAACCAACCAGTTTTCTGCGCGACTACTGGATGGGTCGCTACTTTGGGTTTATCAGTGCCCCCGAAACCAAAGATCCGAAGTTGACAAAAGTGGAACCGCGAACCGGACAGAAATTTGGTGCCGAACCATACAATGGCCCGGCCCGGCCTGAATTGTATAAAAACTAAAAATGTAAAATATCCAATAAGAAATAAGAAATCAGGAAGTTTGATTCGGTATTAGCGATTAAACATTTTTACATTTCTTATTTCTTATTCCTTATTTTTTATTTCTTAAACTTTTTAAAATCAGGTTAGTTATAGAAATGCTTTTGTATATAAATCATAAATTAATTTGAATAATGATAATCAAAAAAGAAGTTTTGTTTTCAAAATACCTTTTCCTTGTATTACTTGTAACGGCGATTCTTTCCTCCTGTTCCACTGACACCCGCACCGTTCGCGATGTGATGGACGCTAAAGTAACTGAATTGTATAAAACCAAAACCGAAGACGAGCTTTTAGCGCTCACCTACGAACAAGCGAAATCACTTTTTTCATCTGAAGAATTGAAAATACTGGCCACCCGCCACTGGATGTTTGATGCAAATGTGCCAGTGGTTGTGTCGGTTATGCGAAGTGTGAAACAGGAGATTGTTCCATTCTGGCTAACAGAAAATGGCTTTCAAAAAACCAGTCTTACCGTGAAAAACGAGATGACTGAATATGAAATCTGGCAAAAATCGTTTGATGCAGGTAGGGTAGGACTGGGTATCAACGGCTTCGAAAATTACGGACTTCATTATTTTGTGTGTGTAAAACTGCGGAATGAAAAAGATGTGCTGGTATTAACCAATTTCTTTCCTGAAAATCAATATGTGGGAGAAATGAATGATGGCGCCTTTGTTTACCACGATTGGGATGAACTGGTTTTGTCAAACGTTCCTGTTGAACTGAAAGGTGGAAAATTGCTGACTACCATCCGTGGAAGGGGAACCGAATCACATTTGGTGGGTGCGTTCCGCAAAACGAATTTTCCCTCCTCAAACCAGCCCGATCAGGTGATGCTAACCTGGAGCGCCGACCCACAAACAAGCATCGACATTCAATGGCGCACCGACACCACCGTCACTGCAGGAAC
>DATITY010000513.1:0-1970 GCA_035467235.1 Draconibacterium sp.
TATTTATTACCTGCAAAGTCGCATCTTCTGTTGTGAAAATCCTTATTTCCAATGAGAATTCGTTGCTGATTTCGTTATGTTTCACTGCATTTTCAATCAGGGTTTGAATGGTTAATGGCGGAAGATTGTAAAAACTGAATTCTTTCGAAATCTCGGTTTTAACCGACAAATTAGTGTCGTACCTCATTTCCAAAAGAAATATATACGATTCAGTAAATTCTAATTCCTCCTGAAGCGTAACTACTTGTTTCTTTTTGCTTTGCAAAGTATATCGCAAAACCTGCGACAAATGATTAACGTACTGTTTTGCCAAATCGGGAGACTCTTCGATTAAGATTTTCAAAGCTGTGAGTGAATTGAATAAAAAGTGCGGACTAACCTGATTTTTAAGCGATTCGAACTGACTTTGCAGACTTTCGCCCCTGAGTTTTTCATTTTCAAGTTCAATAATTTGCTGCCGTTGTATCAGGCGGAAAATAAAAACACAAACCAAAACAATGGCTGCGCAAAAGAAATTTCGCGATAATAATTCATCGTTGTGCCGGTGAGGATTCATCTTGAAATGAAACAAATCTTTAAATGCCATAAACAGGAAAATGAGGATCGAAACGACTAAAATTGTGACGATCACTGAGCCAGCTATTTTTTTGAAATTCAGTTTTTTATGAATGTCAAATGGGGTATAGAAAAAGTAGTTCAGGCAAAAAACAATGAAAGCCAGAAAAACAGTTGTGAAGAATTCGAATGCTGCAAAAGTTAAAGTAAGTTCATCCTCGTGATGACCTGGGCGTCCTTTTAGAAAAAATTCAGCCATCAGCGAAAAATGAATGGTAAGACTAATTGCAAAAGACAAAAGCAACGAAATCCGGATATATTTTATTGGAATCTTCATATTCATAGTTTCAAAGATAGATATTAACAATGGCTGTTTGTTCGAAATGCAACCTGAAATGATGAATCGTGTAATTAAACCGGCTTTTTTTTGAACTGAATTTGATTTTATGCTGATAAATTTTACCCTCTTTTAAAAGCTAAAAAGCCCTTCACTTTTTAATGAAAGGCTTTCTAAAATATCGAAATCCGATAATATAAACCGGGTTAAATCTTAACCAGTTACAGATTAAATAATGATAAACTTTGCTTTTTCTGTTTGGCAAAACGCACATTTTTCGTCCATTTTTGCATTATCATACGTATTTCCGCAAACCGGACAGACGGCAAATTCGAAAGGCATTGTATTTTCTGCCATGGCATTAACTGCCTGGAGTGCAGCCTTATAAAATTCAGCATGTTTTTTTTCTGTGTCCATTGCCCAGGTAAACGATTTTGTAGCTTTTTCAACTTTTTCTTCCTTGGCATCAGCAAGAAACTGAGGATACATGGTAGCAACTTCATAAGATTCGCCTTCAATTGCGGCCTGTAGGTTTTCGGCTGTGGTTTTTACTACAAATTCAGGTGTAAAATCTGCCATTTTCTCACCTAATCCTTCCAAAACCTTTGTGTGGTTTTTAGCATGTATATCTTCAGCTTTTGACGCTGCGTCGAAAAGTTTGGCAATGGTATCATTACCTTCTTCCCTGGCTTTTTGAGCAAAAGCTGCATACTTGGCACTTGCCGTAGTTTCACCTGTTATACCTGCCTTCAGATTTTCAATGGTTTTTACAGGTTTGGGTTGATTACAACCAGTTAAAGCGATTACGCATATAAATGCGAAAAAAAGAATGTTTTTCATTGTGATTATTTTTAAAAATTAAAATTAAAGTGGCATCATATAATTATAAACAAGCGTTCCACCGTAAAAACCGGTGATACTAACACAAATTGCAGACAAAGCATATAAAACAAATGCAATCCATTTTAAACCAGAGCTTTCCTTGTTTTTCATTTTTATATAGATTCGAATGATAGAAGCGACGACCAAAATAACCAAAGTAGCTATAGCAAACTGCTCATGTAATTCTTTTATTTCA
>DATITY010000514.1:0-1586 GCA_035467235.1 Draconibacterium sp.
ATGTCTACATGGTTAAAGAGGTGTTCATGCATAAAATACCAGTAACTCTGGGAGTTTTCCCTGCTCATGGGATAATACTCATCCAGATTAAAGGTAACAACGTTTTTAAAACTCAAGCCATCCTCGCGGTGCATTCTCACCAGTTCCTCGTATACCATTATCGGAGATGAACCCGTGGCAAGGCCCAGGACACATTTTTGATTGTTTCTGGCTTTTTCCTTGATCAGTTCTGCGATCTCATGTGCAACAATGGAAGAGGCTTCATTGGAGTCATGAAAAATGACGTTATGAATTTTTTCAAAACGTGTTTCTTCAAATTTTCCGGCTTCGGTGTGTTTAATGTTAACTTTCATAAAGTTTTTGATAATTATTGTTTTTTATAATTAATCATTTTTTCAATGTAAATCCGCTTAAAATGTGCTTCAGTCATTTTTAAACACGGTTTTCACATTACAGGATAAAAGTATCTTAATTTCCAAACCGACTGAAAAAATTTCGACAGAAAACCATTTTTTGACAACGAACGACATAATCGAACCGTTTTTTATGAATCTTACACATTGTTTTATGGTATGGACAAAAAAAACGGAACTGCCCTTGGATCAGAAAATCCATTTAAGATTAAATATAAAACCCTGCTATCATTTAATAAAAAACACCTGGCGAAATTTTATTGCTTTTTTAGAAACAGAGCAATCGAAAAGAGTCCAATACAATATTAAAGCCTGTTTTGAATTTCACAACATTTTCTTGTACTTTAGCCCTTCTGAATGCTCAGGATGAGCCAGTGTGATTCGATGGACATTCGATGGACAGGGGATTTGGCTAAAAGAATCTAAAATGACTGATGTCCGTATCAAAAAAGAAAGTGTAATATGGTGCATTAAATTGCCGGAAACATGAAAATTAACTGTATCATAATTGATGACGATCAGGAGGCAATTCAAATGCTGGAATCATATATTCAGGAAATTCCCTATCTGCGACTTACCAGGATCCTGCAGAATCCCGTCGAAGCTCTGAAATTGATGAATGATCAGAAAATTGATGTGGCTTTTATCGAGATCAATATGGCCAAAATAAATGGTCTGGAGTTCATCAAGAATATCAGGACAGATACCAAATTTGTGATCACAACGGCCTATCGCGAGTTTGCTGCAGAAAGCTATGAGCTGGACGTACTGGATTACCCTTTAAAACCTGTTTCTTTCAGCCGGTTCCTGAAAACAGCGCAGAAATTGCGACCTGCAATACCAGCTGAAAACCAGACGGACGGAATTACCGGCACCGAGAAGGCATTCGTCTTTTTAAAGGTTGACAAGAAACATGTAAAAATACGTTATGATGAGATTTTTTACATTGAGAGTGTCAAGGATTATATTCAGTTGTACACCAAAGCAGGAGAATATCTGGTACATAAATCCATGAACAGCATGGAGGATGAGCTGCCATCTGATCGCTTCCTGCGCATACACCGGTCTTTCCTGATTGCCATCAATGAGGTGGATTTCATCGAAGGAAACACGGTGCAGGTCAATAAAAAGCGCATCCCCATTGGCAGAAAATACACAGATTTAGCCAAAAAC
>DATITY010000515.1:0-5655 GCA_035467235.1 Draconibacterium sp.
ATTATTTTCATTTTCGGGAAAATACCCGATCAATAATTTCAGCTACTTTAAAATCCAGTTGAGTTACACCGCCGGCATCGTGATTGGTTAAAACAATATGCACTTTATTGTATGAATTGCTCCAGTCGGGATGATGGTTCATTTTCTCAGCTTCAAGGGCAACTGCTGTCATAAATGAAAATGCCTCAACAAAGGTTTTAAATTTAAAATCCCTGAAAATGGTATTCTTTTCAAAAGTCCAGTCCTTTAAATTTTCTTTCAGAAATATTGCAACTTCCTGTTCTGTTAATTTTTTCATGATAATTCGTTTTTGAAATTTTAGAAATAAATAAAAAGGAATTTACACTATCCTTCCTAATATCGAACAGCAACAGATGCAAATTGTTCGGGATATAACGAGGTTAAACAAATCATGAAAACAAAAAACACATAGTCACATTAGTACGCAATAGAAAACACATAGATTTTAAGGAATTCCAAAATTATTCTGAATCCCTGTGCTTCCTTTTCTATGTGACTTACTGTGCCTTATGTGGTAATTTTTCAGTTTTCCAATTTCCAATTTCTAATTTCTAATTTTCTCCCCCTCCCGAATGTGGGAATGTTGTAACACATTCTCAAAATTGTGTAATAATTTCTGAACGAAAACTCCTGACCTTTGATGCGGAAAATATCGTTCTAATAATTCAGTAATAAAAAGTAAAATGAATAATTTATTTAGAGGTTTAATATCAGGTTACGGGGCGAAGAGATTAGGTGGCGGTTGTTTGGGCACGATTGTGGTTTTTATTATCATCTGGGTTATTCTTGGGCAATGCAGCTAAAATTGATATAAAATGAACCTGTCGTTTCAAAAACTGTTTTACGCCATTGCCACAGTGTTTGCGCTTTTTGCAATTCTGGTTTTGGCGAAACCCATTCTCATTCCGCTTAGTATAGCTTTGCTTATTTCATTTATTCTTTTCCCTTTGGCAAAAAAGTTTGAGTCATGGAAAATTGGAAAAACACTCTCTGCCTTTCTTTCCATTTTCTCTGTGATTTTAATAATTGCAGGGGTAGTTTACTTTTTTTCAACTCAGATTATTACCATATCGAAAGAATTCACTCATTTTCAGGACAGGATTATCAGTGCTTTTGCAGATGTTACAGTATATATCAACAACAATGTGAGTTTTGTTGAAAACCTGAAAAAGGATGAACTTTTTAACAGGATGAAAGAATGGCTTACCAATTCGACAGGATCCCTTGTAAGAAAAACCGTTAGCAACACAGCCACTTTCATGGCCGGACTGCTGGCTACAATTATATTTACTTTTCTATTACTAATATACAGAGATGGATTAACACAGGCATTTCTGGCCTTTTCACCACTGGACAAAAGACCGCAGGTTTTTAGAATGTTTAAATCGGTTCAGCAGGTCGGGCAAAAATATTTGTTTGGGATGTTGTTTCTCACCATTGTAATTGGATTGGCCAACAGTATCGGGCTTTTGATTATCGGGATCGACAATCCATTTCTTTTTGGTTTTCTGGCTGCGGCGCTGGCTATCATTCCATACATCGGAACCACAATGGGAGCAATTATTCCGGTAATTTATGCTTTTGTTTCGTATGATTCAATTTGGACAGCAGTTGCAGTAGCAATTTATTTCTGGTTTGTTCAATTGGTTTCCGATAATTTTCTAACGCCACGAATTGTGGGGGGCAGTTTAAAAATAAATGCTTTAACAGCCATCCTTAGTTTGTTTATTGGCGCGGCTGTCTGGGGCCTGGCCGGAATGATTTTGTTTTTGCCTTTTGCGGCCATGCTAAAAGTAGTTTGCGAAGAATTTGAAGAGCTTAAACCAGTTGCACTGATAATGGGTGAGCAAAATAAAAATGAAAACGATGGCACTGGAAAAATTTCAGTTTGGTGGGAAAAAACCAAAAAGCGGTTTCTGAAATAATCCCTTCCTTCGAAATGTGTGATTCATGTAAACTTTAATAAAAGTTGTGTAACACTTATCAGGTGAAAGGTTCTCAACTTTGCCTTTCAATATTCACTAATAAAAAAAAATATTATGGCAGAAATTAAAATTGTTCAGAAAAAACGGACTGGACTTTGGCTGTTAGCAGTCATTGTAATTGCGATATTGCTTTATTTCCTTGTATTTCGCAACAACGATAAAGTCAACACAACAGAGATAGTAACTAAGGAAAACTATATTTCCGAAACGAATGACACCAACCTTTTGGGTGTGAAGGAAAATAACAGCACCGTTGCAGCATTTGTAAGTTTTATTGAAAATGATGCCAGCAGCGTTAGTTTTGATAAAGCTTATACAAATGAGGCGCTTTCAAAATTAAACGCAGCAACAGAAGCCATGGCCGGCGAAATTGATTATGATATCCGCGCAGATTTGGATAAGGTAAAGGAATCGGCCCAACTAATTGCCAATGAACCGTTTGAAACATCGAAGGCCAAAAATATCAGAAATGTAACTGATATGTCAACCACATCGCTGCAAAATATGCAACTGGCTAAATACCCATGGTTGTCAGATGAAGTTGAAGATTTAAGAAATGCTTCAACCGAAATTAATCCCCTGGCGCTTACACTTGAACAGAAAGATGCTGTG
This sequence comes from Draconibacterium sp., assembly GCA_035467235.1. Classification (GTDB taxonomy): domain Bacteria; phylum Bacteroidota; class Bacteroidia; order Bacteroidales; family Prolixibacteraceae; genus Draconibacterium. Next base: position 2,619 of record DATITY010000515.1, read on the forward strand.
ATGAATTACTTTGCAAAAGCTTCTGACCTGCTTGAAAAAATGAATTAGTTAATCTTTAAAAATTAAAATGATGACAGATACAATTAAAAATCTATATAATCTTGATGAATTGTCGGATTATAAAGTAGCCAATAATTACAGTGATGTGCGGGGATGGAAGGTAAACGATGCAAATAACCGAACCATTGGAATAGTAGATCATTTGCTGGTAAATAAAATTGCCGAACGAGTAGTTTATCTTGACGTTGAAGTTGACGAAACTTTAATAGAAGAAGGGCATAATACCTATCAAACCCGGGCAAGCGATGGGGTACACGAGTTTTTAAACAAGGATGGAGAAAATCACCTGATCATTCCCATTGGTATGGCAAGCTTTGATGAGCAGAAAAAACTGGTTAATACCAATCAAATTGACAACTCGACTTTTGCAAAAACCAAACGGTTTAAAAAAGGTGATGTTATTGATTTTGGGTATGAATTAATTATAGTTAACCATTACAGCGGAGATAACGCAACTCACAGTTCGAATTCAGTTGACGGATTTTATAACCGGGAAGAGTTCAAAAATACATTTCACCGTAGCGATTTGTAATCATTGAAAGCAAAAAAACGCATGCGCAACTCAGGTAATAACATCAAAATTACAGCGAACAGTATCACCGTTAACTACACCGACGAAGGACCGGAAAATGCCCCCGTAATCATTTTCATTCATGGCTTTCCATTTAACAAAGAGATGTGGAATAAACAGATGGAAGTACTCAGTGAAAATTTCCGGGTGATAGCCTACGATATCCGCGGACATGGGAATTCCTATTCTGGTACTGATGATTTCTCCGTAGAGTTGTTTGTTAAAGATCTGCTCTCACTGATGGATTCCCTTGAGATTGAAAAAACCGTATTGTGCGGTTTATCGATGGGTGGCTACATTGCTTTAAATGCGATGGAAAACCATCCGTCCAGGTTTGACGCACTTATATTATGTGATACAAGTTGTATAGCAGATTCACCAGAGGCTAAGGGAAAAAGAACGAAAGCCATTGAAGGCATCTGGGAAAACGGAATTGAGAAATTCGCTGATGAGAGTATTAAGAATTTTTTTGCTCAGGAATCCTTTATTACAAAGAGAGATGTCATTGCTGAAGTCAGGGAAATAATAATCAACACAACCGAAAAATCGGTTATCAAAACACTGCTCGCATTATCACGACGAAAGGAAACCTGCACCACACTGTGGAAAATAAAAGTGCCCGTCCTGATACTGGTTGGCGAGGAAGATAAAATTACACCTCGCGAAGCAGCGCAGTTTATGCACGATAAAATAAACGGTTCGGTGATGTCAGTTATTGAAAATGCAGGTCATTTAAGCAATCTGGAAAATCCTGACCAATTCAATAAACAATTAATAAATTTTTTGAAAATAAAATAACATGGAATTACTTACAAAAGAATTGATTCAGGAGCTCCTGTCAGTAGATCAGGCGCCATGTCTTTCACTATACATGCCAACGCATCAAAAACATCCTGAAAATTCTCAGGATATCATTCTTTTTAAAAATCTTGTCCGTCAAATGGAAGAATCACTGCTGCAAAAATATTCAGCTGGTGAAGTGCAAAAACATCTTGAACCTGTAAAAGCTCTTGTGGACAACAATGATATCTGGAATCACACGTTGAATGGACTTGCCGTTTTTAGCGCTGAAGGTATTTTTAAAGTTGTCAGATTACATAAATCGGTTGAAGAACTGGCAGTTGTGGCCGATAGTTTCCATACCAAACCACTCAGGCAGTATTTACAATCGCTTGATCATTTTCACGTTTTGGGGTTAACTCTTCACGATATCCGCCTTTTTGAAGGCAACCGTCACTCACTTACTGAGGTTGAACTCACTGCCGATACTCCAAAAACCATAACTGAAGCACTTGGTGATGAATTAACCGAAAAACATTCAACTGTTGATTCTTATGGCGGTATCGGGGGCGAAAGTTCACCAATGCACCACGGTCAAGGCGGTAAAAAAGATGAAACTGAAAAAGATGCTGAAAGGTTTTTTCGTGTCGTTGCAAATACGATTTATGAACACTTTTCGAAACCTTCCGGCTGGCCACTTATTCTTGCAGCCTTGCCCGAACACCACAACCTTTTTCAAAAGGTCAATAAAAATCCATTGTTGTTATCCAAAGGAATTGCTATAAATCCTTCGTCCGTTTCACCGGACAAACTGGCAATTATGGCCTGGGAAATAATGGAACCGGAGTATAACGTGAAACTTGATAATCTGGTTGCCCGTTTTGAGCAGGCAAGGGCAAACGGAAAAGGCAGCGATGACTACAAGGAAGTGGCTGTAGCCGCAGTTGGGGGGCGGGTTGATACGCTTCTTGTTGAAGCCAACCGGATTATTGCAGTCAGGGTAACAAATCTGGTTACAGGAAATACACAGAAAAAAGATTTGAGTAATCCGAAAGTAGATGATCTGCTCGACGATATGGGAGAATTAGTAATAAAAATGGGTGGACAAGTAATGGTGCTTCCTACAGATAAAATGCCTTCCGAAAAAGGTTTGGCAGCAATATTTCGCTATTAATTACAGGGAAAAATGACAACAAAAGCTGAAACAATAAATACAGGAGCCACCAGGGCAGAATACATTGAAGTTGAGCCCAATGTAAACCTTCATATTTCTGATGGCGGAGAAGGCAGGCCAATTGTGCTGATACACGGGTGGCCATTGAGTGACGAGATGTACGAATACCAGTACAACGATTTGATAAAGAATAAATTTCGGGTAATTGGCATTACTCTGAGAGGTTTTGGAAAATCGGATAAACCCTATGGAAAGTATAATTACGATGTACATGCATTGGATATCAAAAGGATATTGGATATTCTTGATATAAATGATGCTGTTTTGGTTGGCTTTTCAATGGGCGGGGCAATTGCTGTTCGCTATGTTTCGGTCTATAACGGGGAACATGTTTCAAAATTGGTTCTGGCAGGTGCGGCAGTGCCCATTTGGACACAACGCAAAGATTTTCC
>DATITY010000516.1:0-3414 GCA_035467235.1 Draconibacterium sp.
CCGGCAGTTCTTCCAAATGACCAATGACTATGAACTTTGAACTCCGAACTCTGAACTTTATCAAGTATCCAGTATCCAGCCCCGAAAGCTATCGGGGCAGCAACCAGTAACCAGTAACACATGACCAATTACCGAGCCTGGTACTGTAATACATACACGAATAAAAATGCTTATTTATCTCGATAACTGTAGTTTTAACCGACATTTTGATGACCAGAAACAAATAAGGATCAAAATTGAAACCGATGCAAAACTGTTTATTCAGGAACAAATTATAAAAGGAAGTTTAAAATTGGCATGGTCATATATGCTGGATTATGAAAACAGTGCCAATCCATTTACTGAAAAGAAGGAAACAATCGACAACTGGAAAAAATACTCAATTACTGATACCGGAGAGACCAATAATATTTTGTCAGTTGCTGAAGAACTTTTTAATAAAAGGCTAAAATCAAAAGATGCTTTACATGTTGCCTGTGCCGTTGAACTTAATTGTAACTTTTTTATTACCACCGACAAGACAATGATTAAAAAATTGGTTAATTTTAAACCGGTTAAAATAATGTCTCCGGTTGATTTCATTAATTATTATACCGAAATAAAAGATGCTCACCGATAGTGAAATAAAAAGAAAAGGATTCCGGGTTTTAATTGAAAACCTGGGAGATGTGAATGCGGAAAAATTCATAAGGCTTATATCCGGCGAACCATTTGATTATACAACATGGCAAAGTACACTTTGGGAAAACGAACCGGTAAAACAGGTAAGCGAAAAAGCCATGAAATACAGGGTTAAAAACAAATAACCAAACCAGCAATTGAATATTCATTTTATTAAATCCAGGCCTGAAAATCAATGCTCAATCCTTCAGACACTATGACCAGTTTCATGTAACCAGCCCCCGTAAGCTTCCGGGCATTCAGTCCTCCGGAGACCAATGCGAAAATGCGTGATTGCGTGAATTAGAAATAAGAAATAATGAATAAGGAAATCCTGTGACCAGGGACTTTGAACGTTGAACCTGCCCGTCCCTGCCCGACTTCGTCTTTCAGGCGGGCGGTCAGGCGGGCTTTGAAACTGAAACCGTACAGACGCAAAATTTTGCGTCTCTGACCTCTTTGCTCTTTGCTTTTTAAATTTTTAATTTTTAATTTCTAATTTTTAATTGTCTTCCCTTGCCCTTTGCCCCTTGCCCCTTGCCCAGTGACCAACCCGATATCTTTAAAGAAGTGGTATAATTCATTTAATTTTGTATCTTTAATAGCAACATATTAACGACAACATGTTTTTTAAGGATTATCGGTTATATAAACACGCAAAGATTAGGGAATCATTGTTATGGGAGTACCAGACAGATCATATTAACTGGCAGCAAATGAGAAATGTAGTCGTTCAACGGGTAATCGAGCGGGGCAGGATGGACGATTTTTATGCAATCCTGAATTTGTATCATTTGAAAGGTGTAAAAGATGCAATCAGGCAAATCCCAAGCATGAATAACAAAGATATCGCCTTTGTTTGTTCCGTTTTCAACCTTAAAAAAGAAGACCTTAAATGTTATACAAAGAAACAGTTGACACCCCAACATTGGAACTCCTGAAAAAATTAATGACCGACGATTCATTAATGGAGTTTGTTCTGGTTGGGGGTACTGCATTGGCACTTCAATTGGGGCACCGCATTAGTATCGATATCGATTTGTTTTCATTTTTACCATTCGACTCAGTTCGGTTAAGCGAACATTTAAGAAAAAATTATAATTTCGAACCCGATTTCGTTGCGCAAAATACATTAAAAGGAGAGATTAATGGTGTGCAACTCGACTGTATTGCCCACGAATATTCCTGGTTGCAAAAACCAAACTTTATCGAAAGCATAAGGCTGGCAGGATTCCCCGATATTGCTGCAATGAAATTAAATGCAATCGCCGGAAATGGTACCCGCTTAAAGGATTTTATTGATATTGCCATACTTGCAGAACATATTTCATTAAATCAGATGCTTCTTGCCTATCAGCAGAAATACAACAGCAATCCGGTGATGCCCTTAAAAGGATTGCTCTATCACGATGATATTAACTTTAATGAACCTATAAAAATGGCTCAAAATAAATCGTTTCAATGGAAAACAATTGAAAAACGATTAAAGCTGATGCAAAAATTCCCTGATAAAATTTTTGAAAATGCGTGACTCGTAATCAGGATTCTCCGACTTCTTTGCTCTTTGCTTTTTTAATTTTTAATTTCTAATTTTTAATTGTCTTCCCCTTGTCCTTTGTCCTTTGCCCTTTGCTCCTTGCCAGCAACCAGCATCCAGTGTTAATTGCCCGGCATCCAACACCAAATTCACACATAAAGTGTTTATCTTTGTTTTAAAATATTCAAATGGAACCAGCAGAAAGAAATACATTACTGAATCAAATCCTTTGGGATTATAATATTTCTGCAGAAGATATCGATGCCGTATTACACGGAGAAAAGAAACAGGCAGGGCATTATAATCAGGAAATGATTTTTTTGAAAATATTGGAATCTTATTCCTGGTTCACTATTCTCCAGTTATTTAGCCCAAACCAAATAAAATATTTATTAACCAGTCAGGTAATCAGTAAACTCAGATCACCATCATTACGCCTGAAATATGAATTCGTCCAAAAAAGATTACAACAAATTATACCTCTTGCAGGATAAATTCCTTTCCTGGTGGGTAACGCTTGGTCTTCCATTTTACTTAACCGGAGGCACAGCCCTTGGTCGCTTTTACCTGAATCACCGGTTCAGCGAGGACCTCGATTTTTTCATCAATGCCAATATTCAATACACGAAATATATCACAGCACTGAAAAACAAAATTACGGCTCAATTTGAAGTCAACATTCAACAATCACTGTTTTCCGACGACTTCACACGTTTTTTTATTGCGGAAGATGATACCTGGCTCAAAATCGAGTTGGTTAATGATGTGGATTATTACGTTGGAAAACATGCAGATTACAAATATGGCCTTATTGATACACCAATAAACATTTTATCAAATAAACTTACAGCCATTGTCGGTCGTGATGAACCAAAAGATATTTTCGACATCATTCAACTTTCTCTTAACTACTCTTTTAGTTGGCCCGAAATATTTAGCCACACCAAACAAAAAGCAGTAATCAACGAACTGGATGTTGAACAACGTTTAGTTTCATTCCCTGTTGAATGGCTAGAAAATGTGAACTGGTTAACAACGCCGGTAAATTTAGATAAGTCACGAACAATTTTAAACCAAATTGCTGATGACTTTTTGCTGGGTAAAGCCAACTCTTTGGGAAAACATCAACCACACATTGAAAATGCAAAACCAATCATTTAAAAACAGCAGGCAGTCCTCTTCCCAATGAATCTGACCTCTGAACTCCGACCTCTGAA
>DATITY010000517.1:0-2627 GCA_035467235.1 Draconibacterium sp.
GCCATCAATACACAACCAGTGGTCACAGGAAATCAGATATGCCGGTGAAATTTCATCGAGTTTGAGTGGGGTAATTGGTTTGTTTGCCTTAGGACAAAAACTTAATGCTGACGGTGCCCACACTGAAGGATCAGGCAGGGATCAATGGCGTTTTTCACAGAGTACAACCAGTCCGTTATGGGCAACACCGGGCTTGCTGGATGGTTACGGAATTCATTCGTACCCCAACCTGAAAACTTTCAGCGGAGCGTTATTCGGGCAGGTTGACTGGGCAATTACAGACAAACTGCACCTTTTGCCGGGTTTCAGAATAAACTATGACGACAAAAATGTTGATTTTAAACGCGTAACCTATGGTGGTTTGCAAACCACTGACCCGGCTTTGCTTGCCATTCAAAGATCTGTTTACAGCGATCAGGAATTTCAGGCTCAAATTGATAGTGTTAACTATTCGGGACAATTAACACTTAGTTACAAAGCAACAGGTAAAATTAATACTTATGCCACTTTTGCCACCAACTTCAAGCCTGTGGGCCTCAACCTTGGCGGATTACCCAGTGTTGCCGGGAAACCACTCGTTGAACTTGCCGTAATTAAACCCGAGGAATTACAGCACATTGAAATAGGAATAAAAACATCACCAACAGCCTCCACTACGGCCAACTTAACCATTTACAACACCAAAATCAAGAATTTCCAGACACAGGTGCAATTGGCAGATTTATCGGTAAACAGGGGCTTTTTGGCCAATGCGGAAGAGGTGCGCGTAAGAGGCGTTGAATTTGACGGGAATGCAAAAATAGGTGATTTTATCTCCATTTACGGAGCAGTTGCATACACCGATGGTACATATGTTAAGTTTACCAATGCACCGCCACCATTGGAAGAGACAGGCGGACCAACTTTCAAGGATATTTCGGGCAGCCAACTACCAGGTATTTCAAAATGGGCAGGTTCGTTAGGTGGCGAGGTTGATAAGCCAGGTAAACTTTTTAATCTCGATGGCAAGTATTTTCTGGCAATCGACAGTTATTACCGTTCCACTTTTTCTTCGAGCGGTTCTCCATCAAAATACCTTGTTATTGATGGATACGGTCTGTTAAACGGACGTCTGGGATTTCAGAACCATGGATTTACAGCGTATGTATGGGGAAGAAACCTGCTGAATAAAGATTATTTTGAGTTGCTGCTTCCGGCAGGAGGAAATGCAGGCCATTATGCAGGTATGCTCGGAGATCCGAGAACTCTTGGAATCACTTTGAGGTATTCTTTCCAGGAAATTTAGAGAAACAGTTATTCTATTGATTTGCAGCTAAACTATCTAATCAATTAAATTCTTATTACCTCAATAAATTCTTTTTCCTAAAAGTCGGACAGTGTTTGCATAGAATACCTGATTGACGATTTTAATTGAAACGAATCCTTTCGAAATGAAATAGCTATATTTGAGAGTTAAAGAACAAAACTCAATATCAAAATTGAAAACCATGAAAAAATCAGGACTGCTGTTACTTCTTTTTCAAGTCATGTTTTTGGGTCAGCTTGCTGCCATAGATTTGGATCTTTCGCCCGCCAAATGGATATGGTATCCCTCGGAAAGAACTTTGCAAAACACTTTTATTTTATTCCGAAAAGAGATAAATATTGACAGGGAAGTTGAAAGTGCAAAGGGTTGGATTGTTGCCGATAGTCGCTACCAGTTGTTTGTGAATGGTGAACGAATTCAGTGGGGACCGGCGCCTTGCGATCCACGTTGGCAGGAAGCCGATCCAGTTGATATAACCCGATTCTTAAAACCCGGAAAAAACGTGATTGCCTGTCAGGTACTTTTTTACGGTGCCGGTGATGGAACCAGTCCGATTGGTATTCCTGGTTTTTTGATGAAATTAAACATCGACGGGAAAGAAATAATTACCGACAGAACCTGGAAATCGTTTTTAGCCCGAAGCTGGAATCCCGGTCAGTATAAACGTTGGTTTTTAAGATCGTTGCAGGAAAATTTTGATGCACGGATTTTTCCTTATGGCTGGGATACTGCCAATTTCACCGAAAATAACGAATGGATTGCCGCTGCCGAATTGCGTGGAAAAGCAAACAAATCTTCAGCTTCCAATGGTTATTCAAATTATGAGCTTGATATTTCGGGAAATATTGAATCGCAACTGCGCGAAAGGTCTATCCCGTTGATGAAGGAAAATAAGGTTGCCGTGAAACAACTCACTGAAGCTTTTTGGCTCGACTGGAAATTACCTTCAGAAAATTATTTCGACATGAAGGTGCCAAATGCCTTTGAAGCCTCTCCAATGTTGCCTCTCCACGATTTCTCAGGTAAAACAATAACTCTAAATCCCAATGGCGAAAAAACGGCTGCACTCACTTTTGAATTCGATGAGCAGTCGGTTGGCTGGCCTTATTTCACTATTGATGCACCCGAAGGAACGGTTATTGAAATACTGGTTCACGAAGCACATAAACCGGGAAACGATGTATTGATTAACACCCACTTTTACTCATGGTCGCGGTTTATTTGCAAAGAAGGAATCAACACTTTCTCTCCCTTCGACTTTGAAAGTTTTCGCTGGTTGCAGCTCCATATTCATAATTTTAACCGCCCTGTAACCATTTCG
>DATITY010000518.1:0-7405 GCA_035467235.1 Draconibacterium sp.
TTACGGCCAGTGCTTCTTTTGCTGAGCTATAACATGTTTTCCGATTCGGTTCAAAATGCAATTCCGTCTGCTTTGGCCATTGAGATTTTCCACAATTTTACCCTGCTGCACGACGATATAATGGACAAAGCCGAAGTACGCAGAAACAGGCTCACTGTTCACAAACAGTTCAGCGAAAACAATGCGATTTTATCAGGCGATGTAATGGCATTTTTGTCGTACCAGTATCTTCTTGAATGCAAATCTGAACGGCTTCAGGAGGTATTGGGTTTATTCACCAAAACCGCCATCGAAGTTTGTGAAGGTCAGCAATTCGATATGGATTTTGAAAACCGTTTGAATGTTGTTGAAAAGGAATATATTGAAATGATTCGGCTGAAAACAGCAGTTTTATTGGCTTGCGGGTTAAAAGCCGGGGCATTGCTGGCCAATACAAACAATGAAGTGGCTGATCAATTATATGAATTCGGTTTAAACCTGGGACTTGCATTTCAGTTACAGGACGATTTGCTTGACAGTTTTGGAAATCAGAAATCTTTCGGAAAAAAAATAGGAGGCGATATTCTTGCCAATAAAAAAACCTATTTATTAATTAAAGCACTTGAAAAATCCACTGGTAATTTGAATCGTGAACTGCTGGATTGGCTTAACAAAACAAATTACAACCCGGCAGACAAAATATCGGCAGTTCTTAAAATTTATAATCAGCTAAATATCAAAGAATTTACCGAACAAAAAATAGATTTCTATTTTCAAGAATGTAGAACCATTTTTCAGCATCTTTTGGTTGATAACGCGAAGAAACAACAACTCCAGGAAATAACTAACCTAATGTTAAACCGCGCATATTAGTATTTTGAAGGTATGCCCAAAAAACATAAAAATTGATTGGACAAACTAAAAACAATGCTAAATTTGTTCGCATTAAGACTTGGTATTTGACCACATATTAATTCAAATAATTTTATGGCTAAAAATATTGGAGAGATTATTCAGGTAATTGGACCTGTAGTTGATGTTAGCTTTGACAGAGAAGGCGGCGATTTTCCGGCCATTAATGATGCGTTGGAAATAATTCGCGAAGGAAAAGACAATTTAATCATTGAATGTCAGCAGCACCTGGGAGAAAATACAATTCGTTGCATTGCAATGGATGCCACCGATGGTTTGCGTCGCGGATTAAAAGTTTCGGCCATGGGAAGCCCCATCATTATGCCAAAAGGCGAAGCGGCTCTTGGGCGGTTGCTGAATGTAATTGGTGATTCAATTGATGGAATGGAAAATTTGCCTAAAAATGGCTTAAACATTCATAATGAACCTCCGAAATACGAAGATTTAACCACCGAAACTGAAGTTTTATACACTGGAATAAAAGTTATCGACCTGATTGAACCATACGCAAAAGGTGGAAAAATCGGTTTGTTTGGTGGTGCCGGTGTTGGAAAAACAGTACTCATTCAGGAATTGATAAATAATATTGCACTTGCACACAGCGGACTTTCTGTATTTGCCGGTGTTGGTGAACGTACCCGTGAAGGAAACGACCTTTTGCGTGAAATGATTGAAGCCAATATTGTTGATTATGGCGAAGAATTTAAAAAGTCGATGGGAGAAGGAAGTTGGGACCTTTCGAAAGTAGATAAGGAAAAGCTGAAAAAGTCGAAACTGGCCATGGTTTTTGGTCAGATGAACGAACCTCCCGGAGCCCGTGCCCGAGTGGCGCTTTCGGGATTAACAATTGCAGAAAGTTTACGCGATGGCGATGGTTCAACGGAAGGTGGCCGTGATATACTTTTCTTTGTCGATAATGTTTTCAGGTTTACTCAGGCTGGTTCCGAAGTTTCAGCGCTTCTCGGCAGGATGCCATCGGCTGTGGGTTATCAGCCCACACTGGCCACCGAAATGGGAATTATGCAGGAACGAATTACTTCAACCAAAAAAGGATCCATTACTTCTGTGCAGGCAGTTTATGTGCCTGCCGACGACTTGACCGACCCTGCACCTGCAACTACTTTTTCACACCTCGATGCAACCACTGTTCTTAGCCGCAAAATTTCGGAGTTGGGTATTTATCCTGCAGTGGATCCGCTGGATTCCACATCACGTATTTTAACTCCTGATATTGTGGGAGAAGAACATTACAATTGTGCCCAGGATGTTATAATGCTGCTTCAACGTTACATTGAATTACAGGATATAATTGCAATTCTGGGAATGGACGAGCTTTCAGAAGAAGATAAACTGGTAGTTCACCGTGCCCGCCGTGTGCAGCGTTTTCTTTCGCAACCATTCTTTGTGGCATCACAGTTTACGGGTCTTGAAGGTAAACTTGTTTCAATTGAAGATACCATCAAAGGGTTCAGAATGATTCTGAACGGAGAAGTTGATCAGTATCCTGAGTCAGCGTTTAACCTGGTTGGAACTATTGAAGAGGCGATAGCAAAAGGTGAAAAATTGTTGTCTGAAAATTAAACCGAAGATTCACAATTTATGTATTTAGAAATAATTACACCCGATAAAAAGGTTTTTGAAGGCGAAGTAAATCTGGTTCAGTTGCCCGGTAGTAAGGGTTCGTTTACATTGCTGAAAAACCATGCACCTATTATTTCCACGCTCGACAAGGGAACAATTAAGGTTGTGGATGCATTGGGAAAGGAATATTTTTTCAGTGTAACCGGCGGTGTAATTGAGAATTTGGCAAACAAAATAGTTGTGCTGGTTGAATCAGCATAGTATAAAATATTTAACTTGAATAATCCTCGAAGATTCATGTCTTCGGGGTTTTTAATTTTATAAATGAAGGTTAAAATTCTGATAATTAGGTTAAGTTCAATCGGAGATATTGTATTAACATCCCTGGTTGTTCGTTGTCTTAAAAATCAGTTAAAAAATGCCGAAATTCATTTTGCAACAAAGCAGCAATTTGCTTTTATTCTGAAAGCAAATCCTTACATCGATAAAGTTCATGTTCTGGAAGAAAACTTCAGCGATCTGATCCACGAGTTATCTCCCGAAAAGTTCGATTACATAATAGATTTGCACAACAATTTCAGAAGCGCGTGGTTAAAAAGAAATCTCAATGCAAAGGTATTTTCTGTTCATAAACTGAACTGGCAGAAAATGCTGCTCATCAGGTTTAAAATCAACCGGCTTCCGCAAAAACATATCGTTGACAGGTATTTGGAAACGACTTCTGCACTTCAAATTGAAAACGATGGAAAAGGACTTGATTATTTTATTCCTGAAAATGAGGAGTTTAAAATTAGTGATTTACCACTGCCATTTCAAAAAGGTTTCGTTGCATTTGTTATAGCCGGTACATATTATACCAAAAAATTGCCTGTTGAAAAAATCTCTGAAATATGCCATAAAATTAATTTTCCGGTTATTCTTTTAGGCGGAAAAAAGGAATTTGATGAAGGGGAAAAAGTGTTATCGCAATCGAAGGGAAATGTATTAAACTACGCCGGCAAAATCAGTTTAAACCGCTCTGCTTCATTGGTTCGCGATGCAAAAGTGGTTTTAACAAACGATACCGGACTGATGCATATTGCCGCTGCATTTCAGAAAAAGATTCTTTCGTTTTGGGGAAACACCGTAGCCGATTTTGGAATGGTTCCTTACCAGCCACATCCAGCATCACAACGCATAGAAGTCGAAAACCTGAAATGTCGCCCCTGCTCAAAACTGGGTTTTCAGAAATGTCCGAAAAAACATTTCAGGTGTATGAATGATATTAATGTTGATGAAGTTGTATCCTGGATAAACAAGAATTTTTAATTCGAAAATAATCACCCAAATGCCTTTCCCAGTCTTTCAAGCGCTTCAACCAAAATACTTCGAGGGCACCCAATATTGATACGCAGCCAACCATCTCCGCCGGTTCCAAAACGTCCGCCGTCGTTTAATCCGACTTTAGCATTTTCAATGGTGAATTTCATCAATTCTTCATTTTTCATTCCATATTCCCTGAAATCGAGCCAGATGAGATAAGTTGCTTCGGGTTTCATCACTTTCACTTTTGGCAGATTGGTTTTGAAAAAATCCTCCAAAAGCAAGTAGTTTTCCCATAAATATTGCAGCAACTGTTTCAACCATTCGTCGCCATGCGTGTAAGCAGCTTCCATGGCAATTGTCCCAAAAATATTTCCCATGTGTAGATGTGGAACACCAATGGCCCGCTCGTATCGTGCAAATTTGGTTTTGTTTGGAATAATTACAACCGACGATGAAAGCCCGGCAACATTGAAAGTTTTACTGGGCGCCATTGAAATCATGCAGTTTTGTGCAATTTCCACAGAAAGGCTTGCCAACGGAATGTGCTGATTTCCGTCAAAAATTAAGTCGGAATGAATTTCATCTGAAATAATCATGATTTTGTTTTCGAGGCAGATGTTGGCAAGTTCAGTTAATTCTTCTTTCGACCACACCATTCCGCCCGGGTTTTGAGGATTGCATAGTAATAACAGTTTTGTATTCGAGTCAATTTTAGTTTTCAAATCCTCAAAATCGAAGGTGTAACGGCCATTTTCAATTTTAAGTGGATTTTCAATCATTTTTCGTTTTGTGCCTTTTACACAATCGAAAAACGGAAAATAAACAGGAGGTTGCACAACCACGCTGTCGCCGGATTTCGAAAAAGCCTCAATGGCAAAAGTCAAACCGGCAACAACTCCGGGACTAAACGAAATCCACTCCCGCTGAATGTCCCAGTTGTGGCGTCGTTTCATCCATTCGATAATAGATTGATAATAGGAATCTCCCCTGAAAGTGTATCCGTAAATTTCATGGTCGGCACGTTTTTTAATCGCTTCAACAATGAAATCAGGTGTTTTAAAATCCATGTCGGCTACCCACAATGGAAGTACTTCGTCTGAATTGAAAAACTTTTTTCGGGCATCGTATTTCAAGCAGTTGGTTCCCTCACGTGGGATTATTTCATCAAAATTGTATTTTTTCATATTCTATATCTCAATTTTTCGCAGATAATTCAATCCATTTTCTTTTTCAACTTTTAAAACAAAATCGAAACGGTTTAAGTCGAGACAAAGTTCAAAGTCGGCTTGCGGCGACCAATGCTGCTTTTCAGAATCAAAAAACCGGGCTCCCGATCCATTACGAATCGCTGCAACTATCTCTGCAAAATTATTTGATTTGCTTTCCAGTTCATTTTTTATGAATTCGGCGCAAAGTGTGTCTTCATCGGTAGGATATTCGCAGGCATATCCCATACAAACCAGAGAAACTTCGGTGGGTTGCCTTTGTTGAATGTATTTTACAATTGCACCGGCATTTACAAAACTTCCTGTAATAATTTCTTCAGCACTTTTTGCATTGGCAATTCCCTGTGTGCCGGAACTGGTGGTATGTACTATTGTTTTCCCGGTCAAATTTCCGGTTAACAATTGAGAGGGTGAGTTTCCAAAATCAAATCCCGGAGGTTTTTGTTCATTGCGTTCGCCAATCAATAAATAATCAGGATTTCTTTCTTTAATTTGGTATGCCTTTTCGATTTCTCCAATCGGGAAAATCTTAATTGCTCCACCATCGAATGCGTAACATGTTGTGGAAAACGCACGAAAGACGTCGATAATTACTGTTAATCCCGTAGCTTTTTTAGCACCTTCCAGAAGTTGTAATATTTCAATGTTCATTTATTAACTGATTTTTTATCCTTTATCGAAATCCTGTACCCAATGCCTAATTCCAGTAAATCGGCCCGAAATAAAGGAATTGCCCGCAATAAAACAACTCCAATTACATTTTTAAAATAAAACTTAAAGCCTACTTTATAATAACTTTGACGTGTATAATATTCAGAAATCTTTGGATAGAACCCATAAGAGGTGAATAGTCCGGTATTACCAAAAATAAATTCGTTGTGTAAACTTATTCCATATCTGAAATTTAAGGGAGGTTCGCCTTGATAATTATAATTGACATAAGCAAAGTCCTCCAGTGATGGATCATAGATGAAATCAACATCAATACCCATTTTATTGATGATTGAGGTACGATAAGAATAATTTAAAGTAGCATTCACAGGAGTATATTTATTTGGCATTTCATGTATTTCTTTAAAACCTGTTGCTGCATAAATCCAAAATTCATGGTGGTACTCCAGGTTTTTTTCTGAAAGCAGTGCTTTCGTGTGCTCTGCTTGTTCTTCTAATTCGTAACCTATTGTAAAATTGTTATTTAAAACATTAATGCCAAGATTAGGAGCTTTTATCAAACCATTTGAAAAATGATTAATTCCCAATGAATA
Organism: Draconibacterium sp.; assembly: GCA_035467235.1. Classification (GTDB taxonomy): domain Bacteria; phylum Bacteroidota; class Bacteroidia; order Bacteroidales; family Prolixibacteraceae; genus Draconibacterium. The sequence continues at coordinate 6,269 of DATITY010000518.1, forward strand.
TTCAATATATAAAGGATGAAGTCGAATCTTTGTATATAAGCGCAGATCGGTGCTTATGTTATAATGCGAACTTATTGCAAAATTTGTTGGATTACTTTCAGGATCGTAGTTTTTTGTAACATAACCTAATCCGGTATATCCTAAAAATCCAATATCAAAATATTTGCGTCTCGGTAGAATCGACATTTGCAAAAAAGCGGTTAAAGAATGAGAGTTTCCTAATATTTCAGGATTCCCATACGATTTGAAATTATAACTTAATCCATAATTTGGTAGATTATAGAAATTTCTCCACTCTTCACCCCTTTTGTTTGATATATAATAATTGATGGCAAATCCTTTGACAGGATCTTTTACTAATGGCCTTATTTTATCACTATGTGGTACAATTTTACCATAATTATATGTAATACTAAAACCTTTTTGTGAAACCGATTTTACAGGAAGAAACATTGTAATCACCAGAATCGGATAAATAATATAAGATGCTAATTTAGTTCTGAGCATGAGGTATAAAAATATAAAAAAATCAATTTTTCATATAGGAAATAATTTAGATTTATTATGGTCGAAAGTTTAACAAGCAGTTGAAAATTCACGAAAAACATCAATAATTACAATTAATTTCCTTGCATCTTTCCCTCCTTCAAGTAATTGCAGAATTTTTATTTTCATAAAATTATTTTATATGAGTAAATAAAATTAACTTAACATTTCTTGTCATTTATTAACAACAGTGACAGCGGTAGCAAATGTAACAATTGCAACACCGGTTGAGAAACCAAAAATGGATGTAATTCCATTAACTGCCGATCGGGCAATTGTGTTGGTTACAAATGAGAACCCTGCTCTTTTTGAAATGTTCATTGAAACTCAATACGGTGACTTGGTTTATTTTAAATAATCCACCGATGCGTCAACTGAGTATCAGAAAATTTTTGATTTTGCAAATCTCTAATAAGAATCATATTTGTTAAATCTAAGAGTAAATGATACAAAAGTTACAAGGGAACTTGAAATAACCAGCATAAACATACATGTTGATGAATCGAAACTAATTTACGATCCTTATTTTTCGTTCAAAAACAATGTGCTCAAATTCTTCTATCTAAATGTCGAACAGGAACACTGCCAGTT
>DATITY010000519.1:0-2217 GCA_035467235.1 Draconibacterium sp.
AAGTAATATGAATCAGGTCGAAAATGATTCTTTTTAAGTAAACTGTGGTGCTACCTGTAATGGCAAAAACAATCAGAATAATTATCACCTGAAAGTTACTTTGTATGTTCCAGCGTTGTTTTAGTTTTTCCAGCATAAAATTCTTTTCTTTTTAATAACAAAAGAGTTGAAAGTATGTTTTTAAAAATGTAAATCCTTTATTCTGAACTGAGATCTCTAAACCGATTTCTATTTATACGACAATATTCTTTGCTCGCCTTCCAGAGCGCGGTATCCGGTTAAATCCTGGGAAACTTCCAAAGTTCCAAGATATTCTGCGGCATCATTCCGCAAGGCAAAATATTCAATGTGAATCATTTTCCCTTTCATGTTTATCCAGAAAGGAGCGCGGGTTTGGCGGCCACTTTTAAAATCGTTGAGTATTTTATCGACAATATGCGCACTTGCCGGCGGGTGGCAATGGCGCACATCGCGGTTTAAGATTGCCCGGTTGCGCTGAAAAATGCGTTCGCTGCTTTGAGAAAAGTATTTCACCTTGTCATTTCGGTCAACAAAAGTCATGTCAACCGGCATTGTATTCAGAATGGCAAGTAATTCTTCTGCCGTAAAACCACCTGAGGGTAACTGAATGCTTCCACCCTCTTTTTGCATCGCATTAATATCTTCTGTTTCAATTCCTTCAGGCTTCCATTCCTTTGGAGGATCATATAAACAATAGCCAATTTCAAGCGATTGTTTCTGAATTTCGTACCAGTCGCTATCTGTCAGTGTATCCATTAACATCGGGAAAAGAATTTCCTCCTCCTTGATTGTCATTTCAAAGACACCTTTTAAAGCCGGAAGCAAAATAATTTCTGATGAAACTTGTAAATCTTTCTTTGTTAAATCAGGAGTTTGAAGAATTTCGATACTACCCTTTATGAGGTCGCGGATTTCATCATGTTTGCCCCACATTACCTTTGGCGGACCTGTAATTCCAACCTTTTCGAGGTACGGAAATATGAGGTATTCCTTTCGTTGATAATGTTTATCCACATCCATTAACTGGTTAAAAGCGCCACGAATTTTCAAAACAGCATTCGAGAAATCCTCTCCATTCCGGTATTTGATTGCCAGAATTTCTTCGGTTGTATTATCCGAAAGTCGTTTTAATGCCTTGTTTTCTTCGAGTAAAACATCCACCGGGTGTCCATCGGGAATTGACTTTGAAGCCGATAAATCAACTGTTCCGTGTAAAACTGCAGAATGGGCATCGCACAGGTCGAGCACTTCCTCCTCTGGCAATCCTTCTTCAATCAATTCCTGTTCAACTTCAATAACTTCTCCGTAAGGAATGTTGCTTAAATTCACCAGCAATTCCTGCCTCACCGATTCCTGTGATTCACCATGGTGAAGTTTCAGAATCAACTCCTTCAATTTTGTTTTTCTGTATTTTGAATTGTCTAAATGTTCGCTCATATTCTTTTTTTTTTAAACCACATCAGGCACATAGAACACATTAGAAAAACTATTGTGACCTATGTGTCTATGTGGTTTATTATCTCCCGCCTGTTTTCCTATCAATCACAATAAATCTCTATCAATCTCTCTTACTAATTACAATTCTCTCTTCTTCTCCAAACTCCAGCCAAATTTCAATCCGAAAATAAACCAGGCAAGTGAAACTGTTCCAGCTGCAAAAATGGTGTCGCCAATTACGCGCAGCCATTTAAAAGTAACCAGGTAAGGTTGTTGCAGAAATTCTGCAGAACGCGCGTACCACAATCCTTCCTGAACACTGGCAACAGTTTGCGCCAGACCAATCGGTAAAACGCTGATAAAAACCATAGCTGCCAAACCAATATTGATACTCCAAAATGAAAATTTCATCCACTTATCTTTCCATACCACATCTTTGTTCATATCACGCAAAACAAAAAGCATCAAACCGATTCCCAACATCCCGTAAACACCAAACAGAGCTGTGTGACCGTGAACAGGAGTTGTATTCAAACCCTGCATATAATAAAGTGCAATGGGCGGATTAATCAAAAATCCAAAAATACCGGCGCCAACCAGGTTCCAGAATGCCACGGCAATAAAACTGTAAATCGGCCATTTGTAAGCTTTTATCCAATCGCTGCTGCGACTGACCCTCAAATTATCGAAAGCTTCGAATCCCATTAAAACCAGCGGCACCACTTCGAGTGCGCTAAACGATGCCCCGAGCGCCATTAC